>NZ_JAARMC010000007.1:0-197246 GCF_012985595.1 Pseudomonas sp. WS 5411 | reverse complement strand
GGGCTTCGATGAACTGAAGCAACTCGCTGTCGAATTCTGCGTAACTCTTTGTTTACCAAGGA
The DNA here is from genome assembly GCF_012985595.1 of Pseudomonas sp. WS 5411. Classification (NCBI taxonomy): domain Bacteria; kingdom Pseudomonadati; phylum Pseudomonadota; class Gammaproteobacteria; order Pseudomonadales; family Pseudomonadaceae; genus Pseudomonas; species Pseudomonas sp. WS 5411. The sequence continues at coordinate 197,184 of NZ_JAARMC010000007.1, read as the reverse complement.
GTTTTCCGTTTCGACTGCGCCGGAAGTGGGGCGAATTATAGACTTCCAGAATCTGCCGTCAACCCTTAATTTTGCTTTTCTATCAATTAGTTACGATCGTTTAAAAAACAACCAGCCTTTCTATATAGAAACCCCCTCTATATAGAAGAAACACCTCAAATGACCCCCGCTTCCTTTAAAGCCGCCACATGGGCCGCCCCCAATCCCAGCACCTGGCTTAGCACCTGAGCCGTATGTTCGCCCAGCAGAGGCGGCGCACTGCGATACTCCACCGGCGTCTTGGACAGCCGCATAGGGCTCCCCACCTGCGGCACCTTGCCTGCCAGCGGATGCGGCAACTCTATAGCCAACCCGCGCGCCTGCACTTGAGGATCGGCAAACACCTGCGCCAGATCATTGATCGGCCCACAGGGCACACCGACCTGCTCCAGCTGGCTCACCCACTCGGCGGTGGTCTTGAACACTGTGGCCTGGCGAATCAACGGAATGAGCACCGCCCGATTGGCCACCCGCAGCTTATTAGTAGCAAACCGCGGATCATCGGCCCACTGTGGCTGCCCGGCAACCTGGGCAAACTTGCGAAACTGACTGTCGTTACCCACGGTCAGGATGAAATCGCCGTCAGCGGTGGGAAAGTCCTGATACGGCACGATATTCGGATGTGCATTGCCCAGCCGCTTGGGCGATACACCCGTCGTCAGGTAATTCATCGCCTGATTAGCCAGGCAAGCCACCTGGACATCCAGCAACGCCATATCAATATGCTGGCCGCCACCATCATGGTCGCGGTGCGCCAACGCCGCCAGAATCGCCACCGTAGAGTAGAGCCCGGTCAAAATGTCGGTCAGTGCCACACCCACCTTGACCGGACCTTCGCCCTCATCACCCTCGGGACGCCCCGTCAGACTCATCAGCCCGCCCAACCCCTGGATCATAAAGTCATAGCCCGCGCGCGCCGCATACGGCCCGGTCTGGCCAAACCCTGTGATAGAGCAGTAGATCAGCTCCGGGTTGAGCTCCTTGAGCGACTCATAGTCCAGGCCATACGCCGCCAAACCGCCAACCTTGAAATTCTCGATCAAGATATCCGACTTCGCCGCGAGGTCCCGGACCAGCTTCTGCCCCTCCGGCCGGGTGAAGTCGATAGTCACCGACTCCTTATTACGGTTGGCCGATAAGTAGTAGGACGCCTCAGTGGTGTTCTCACCATAAGCGTCCTTAAGGAACGGCGGCCCCCAGGCGCGCGTATCGTCGCCACTACCAGGTCGCTCGACCTTGATCACCTCGGCCCCGAGATCCGCAAGAATCTGCCCGGCCCAGGGCCCTGCCAGCACCCGTGACAAATCCAGTACCCGCAGATGCGATAGCGCGCCCATGGTCACACTCCTATTAATAGAACGCCTGGATACCAGTCTGTGCACGTCCGAGGATCAGCGCATGGACGTCATGCGTGCCTTCGTAGGTATTCACCACTTCCAGGTTGACCAGGTGCCGGGCGATCCCGAACTCATCGGAGATACCGTTGCCACCCAGCATGTCACGAGCCATACGGGCGATATCCAGGGATTTGCCGCAGGAGTTACGCTTCATGATCGAAGTGATCTCCACCGCCGCCGTTCCTTCATCCTTCATCCGCCCCAGACGCAGGCAACCCTGCAGGGCGAGAGTGATCTCGGTCTGCATATCGGCGAGCTTTTTCTGGATCAATTGTGTGGCAGCCAATGGACGCCCGAACTGCTGGCGATCAAGGGTGTACTGACGCGCCGTGTGCCAGCAGAACTCCGCTGCCCCCAACGCGCCCCAGGAGATGCCGTAGCGCGCCGAGTTCAAGCAGGTGAACGGCCCTTTCAAGCCGCGCACATCGGGGAAGATGTTTTCTTCGGGAACGAACACGTTATCCATGACGATTTCGCCGGTGATCGAAGCGCGCAGGCCGACCTTGCCGTGAATCGCCGGGGCACTCAGGCCTTTCCAGCCCTTCTCCAGGACAAAACCACGGATATCGCCGGCGTCGTCCTTGCCCCAGACCACAAACACATCGGCAATCGGGCTGTTGGTGATCCACATCTTGCTGCCGGTAAGGCTGTAGCCGCCATCCACCTTGCGCGCACGGGTAATCATCGCGCCCGGGTCCGAACCGTGGTTGGGCTCGGTCAGGCCGAAACAACCAATCCACTCACCCGAGGCCAGCTTGGGCAGGTACTTCTGTTTTTGCGCCTCAGTACCGAACTCATTGATCGGCACCATGACGAGGGACGACTGCACGCTCATCATCGAGCGGTAGCCGGAGTCGACACGCTCCACTTCACGGGCAATCAAGCCGTAGCTGACGTAGTTCAAGCCACTGCCACCGTACTGCTCGGGGATCATCGCGCCGAGCAGGCCGGTCTCGCCCATTTCACGGAAAATTGCAGGATCGGTCTTTTCATGACGGAAGGCTTCCAGCACACGCGGCGCCAGCTTGTCCTGGGCAAATTGCTCAGCGCTGTCGCGCACCATGCGCTCTTCTTCTGTGAGCTGTTGATCCAGCAGCAGTGGATCGATCCAGTTGAAGCTTGCCTTACCGCCCATGAGTGAGTCCTCGCGAAGTAAATCAAAAGTCGTGCATGGAGCCTAGGCCGGACAGGCGAGGAGGGCAAACGAGGTTTTTGCATAGGCTTGTGCTAATTTCTCACTTCGTAATGATTGAAAAGGGCAAAACTGCTCTTTATTAGTGAGGCGACGGTACATGCGCAGGAAGATCCCCAGCACCACGGCCCTGGTCAGTTTTGAAGCGGCAGCCCGCCACGAGAGCTTTACCAAGGCCGCGCAGGAGCTATCCATTACCCAGGGCGCAATCTGCCGACAGATCGCCAGCCTCGAGGAGTTTTTGAGTGTCGAACTGTTTCGACGCTCGCGACGTGGTGTAAAGCTCACGGAAGCCGGGCTTTCCTATAGCCGGCGGGTCGCGACGCAACTAGATGCCGTGGAGCGCGACACTCTCTCAGTGATGGGCCAGCAGGGCGCCAATGTCATCGAGCTGGCAGTAGTGCCCACGTTCGGCACGCAGTGGCTGATCCCGCGCCTCAAGGACTTCCAGCAACAACACCCCGAAGTCACGGTGAACCTGACCAACCGCACTCGCCCATTCCTGTTTGCCGATACGCAATTCGATGCCGCGGTCTATTTCGGCGATGCCGACTGGTCCGGGACCGAATCCCACCGACTGATGGGCGAAAACCCGGTTCCCGTTTGTAGCCCGCGATTGCTGGAGAACCGCTCGCACTTCAGCGCAGAGGAAATCGCCGAACTGCCGCTGCTACAGCAAACCACAAGGCCCTACGCCTGGCGCCAGTGGTTCAATGCCCAGCAACTGAATATCCCCCGGGACATGACAGGCCCGCGTTACGAACTATTCTCCATGCTGTCCCAGGCAGCCATGCATGACATGGGCATTGCGCTGATCCCACCGTTCCTTATTCAACGCGAACTGGGCGAGAAACAGTTGGTGATCGCCAACCCGCAGGCGCTGACCAGCAGCAAGGCTTATTACTTGATGATTCCCGAGAGAAAGGTCGAATCCGCGTCGCTGCGCGCCTTTCGAGACTGGCTGGTTGATCAGGCACAACGCTACAGCCACCAGTTCTAGACGCCTGCGATATTTACTGACCTTGTAGTCAGATAATTTATAGCACTACAGATATAAATATATGTCGCCTTTAGACAGACTGTACCGATCAATGCAAAAATGACCTGAAAGCCAATAGCTATCAGCGCTACAGGGGTTATTCACCCCCCATGACCCGCTATTCATGACGACAATTGCAAAAATTGTCTTTTTCCGCCGGAAGCCTTTAAACACCTGTATTCAAAGAGGTTATTTCGGCACGTTGCGACAATCAGTCACAGGGTGACTTGTAGTTAATTTTTCGTCACCCGTCATAATCCCTTGAAGGCCGTAAAGTTCGCCTGCAAAATGCCGCGCCCTGCTGTCATTTCAGCGGGGTCGTGCTGATCGGCCGCCCCAGTTGCGCCACTCGCGGTGCACTGGCCTTTTTACAAAAATCAAAAGCAAAAAGATCATGCAGGAGATTTGACGTGCACATTGGTGTTCCTCTCGAAACCCAGACCGGTGAAACGCGGGTTGCTGCAACCCCGGAAACCATCAAGAAGCTGATCGGCCAGGGCCATAAGGTCACTGTACAAAGCGGCGCAGGCATCAATGCCAGCGTCGTCGACAGTGCCTATGAAGCGGCAGGCGCAACCATTGGCAGTGCCAGCGACGCGTTTGGCGCCGAGCTGATTCTCAAGGTGGTCGCCCCCAGCGACAGCGAACTGACGCTGATTAAAAGCGGCACCGTGTTGGTGGGCATGCTCAATCCGTTCAGCAACGAAACCATCACCCGCCTGGCCGAACATGGCATCACTGCCTTCGCCCTGGAGGCCGCCCCGCGCACCTCCCGTGCGCAGAGCCTGGATGTGCTGTCGTCCCAGGCCAACATTGCCGGCTACAAGGCGGTGTTGCTCGCGGCCCATCACTACCCGCGCTTCATGCCGATGCTGATGACTGCCGCCGGTACGGTGAAAGCCGCCCGTGTGCTGATCCTCGGTGCTGGTGTGGCCGGCCTGCAGGCCATCGCTACGGCGAAACGCCTGGGTGCCGTCATCGAAGCGTCCGACGTCCGTCCGGCCGTGAAGGAACAGATCGAATCCCTCGGCGCCAAGTTCGTCGACGTGCCCTACGAGACCGATGAAGAGCGCGAATGCGCCGTCGGTGTCGGCGGCTACGCACGCCCCATGCCCACCAGTTGGATGCAGCGTCAGGCCCTGGCCGTGCATGAGCGCGCCAAGCAAGCCGACATCGTCATCACCACCGCCCTGATCCCGGGTCGCAAGGCCCCGACGTTGCTGAGCGCCGAAACCGTCGCCCAGATGAAGCCAGGCTCCGTGGTGATCGACCTGGCCGCCGCCCAAGGTGGCAACTGCCCACTGACCGTCGCCGACCAGGTGGTGGTGGAGAACGGCGTGACCATTTGCGGCCCGACCAACCTTGCCGGTGCCGTCGCTGCCGACGCTTCAGCCCTTTATGCGCGCAACCTGCTGGACTTCCTGAAGCTGGTCTTCACCAAGGAAGGGCAGTTTGAAATCAACCTCGAAGACGACATCGTCGCCGCGTGCCTGATGTGCCGCGACGGCCAAGTCATCCGCAAAAACGCCTAAGCAGGGATTCAGACGATGGAAGAGCTTATCTCCCCCGGTATCTACAACCTGATCATCTTCGTGCTGGCGATTTATGTCGGTTACCACGTGGTCTGGAACGTCACCCCCGCGCTGCATACGCCGTTGATGGCCGTGACCAATGCAATCTCGGCGATTGTGATCGTCGGCGCCATGCTCGCCGCCGCACTCACCGTCACGCCACTGGGCAAGACCATGGGCACCCTGGCCGTGGCCCTGGCTGCCGTTAACGTGTTCGGCGGTTTCCTGGTTACCCGTAGGATGCTTGAGATGTTCAAGAAGAAAGCGCCCAAGGCTAAAGAAGAGGTGCAGAAGTAATGAGCATGAACCTCGTCACGACGCTCTACCTGATCGCGTCGATCTGCTTCATCCAGGCCCTCAAAGGCCTGTCGCACCCAACCACGTCCCGACGCGGCAACCTGTTCGGCATGCTGGGCATGGCGCTGGCGGTACTCACCACCGTTGGCCTCATCTATAAGCTCGGTGCAGAACTTGCCACTGCCGGCATCGGCTACGTGATTGTCGGCCTGCTGGTCGGCGGTACCGCCGGCTCGATCATGGCCAAGCGCGTAGAAATGACCAAGATGCCGGAACTGGTCGCCTTCATGCACAGCATGATCGGCCTGGCAGCGGTGTTTATTGCGATCGCCGCAGTGGTCGAGCCGCAATCCCTGGGGATCGTCAAGCAACTGGGCGATGCGATTCCTGCGGGCAACCGCCTGGAGCTGTTCCTCGGTGCCGCTATCGGTGCCATTACCTTCTCCGGTTCGGTGATTGCCTTCGGCAAGCTGTCAGGCAAGTACAAGTTCCGTCTATTCCAGGGCGCACCGGTACAGTTTGGCGGCCAGCATAAATTGAACCTGGTGTTGGGCCTGACCACCCTGGGTCTGGGCCTGGTGTTTATGTTCACCGGCAACCTCAGCGCCTTTGCCCTGATGCTGGCCCTGGCCTTCGTGCTGGGCGTGCTGATCATCATCCCGATTGGCGGCGCGGATATGCCGGTAGTAGTGTCGATGCTCAACAGCTACTCCGGCTGGGCTGCGGCGGGTATCGGCTTCTCGCTGAACAACTCGATGCTGATCATTGCCGGCTCCCTGGTAGGTTCGAGCGGCGCGATCCTCTCGTACATCATGTGCAAGGCGATGAACCGCTCGTTCTTCAACGTGCTGCTCGGCGGTTTCGGCAATACGCCGGATGCGGCAGGGCCGGCCGGTTCGAAAGAGGCGCGCCCGGTGAAGTCCGGTTCGGCTGACGACGCCACCTTCCTGCTGACCAACGCCGACACCGTGATCATCGTCCCAGGCTATGGCCTGGCGGTAGCGCGGGCGCAGCATGCACTTAAAGAACTGACCGAGAAGCTGACCCATCGCGGCGTCACCGTGAAATACGCGATCCACCCGGTCGCCGGGCGCATGCCTGGTCACATGAACGTGCTGCTGGCCGAGGCCGAAGTGCCGTATGACCAGGTGTTCGAGATGGAAGACATCAACTCCGAGTTCGGCCAGGCCGACGTGGTGCTGGTGCTCGGCGCCAACGACGTGGTCAACCCGGCCGCCAAGAACGATCCGAAATCGCCGATCGCCGGCATGCCGATTCTCGAAGCCTTCAAGGCCAAGACGATCATCGTCAACAAGCGCTCGATGGCCAGTGGTTATGCCGGCCTGGATAACGAACTGTTCTACCTGGACAAGACCATGATGGTCTTCGGGGACGCGAAGAAGGTCATTGAAGACATGGTCAAGGCTGTCGAATAAACACTGCTCCAGCGCAATACCCAAAACCCCGGCCTCCCGTAGGCTGGGGTTTTTTATTAACGGGAAAAACCCGACCAAAGGCTCTAAATCGCCACCTGGCATTCGACCATGGTAGCGGGACGAACGCCTTTGAAATCACTAGACTGCCCACCTTGCCTCCGTTGCCCGAGATAACAATCCATGTACCGTGATCGTATTCGCTTGCCTTCGCTGTTGAACAAGGTCATGAGCGCCGCCGATGCTGCCGCCCTGATCGAGGACGGCATGACCGTCGGCATGAGCGGCTTTACCCGCGCCGGTGAAGCCAAGGCTGTGCCCCACGCCCTGGCAGAACGCGCCAAGACCTCGCCCCTGAAAATCACCCTGATGACCGGCGCCAGTCTGGGCAACGACCTGGACAAGCAACTTACCGAAGCCGGCGTGCTGTCGCGCCGCATGCCGTTCCAGGTCGATAGCACGCTGCGCAAGGCGATCAATGCCGGCGAAGTAATGTTTATCGACCAGCATCTGTCGGAAACCGTCGAGCAGTTGCGTAACAACCAGCTCAAGCTGCCGGACATCGCAGTGATTGAAGCCGTGGCCATCACCGAGCAAGGCCATATCGTGCCCACCACCTCCGTGGGCAACTCGGCCAGCTTCGCGATTTTTGCCAAGCAAGTGATCATCGAGATCAACCTGGCACACAATCCGAACCTCGAAGGCCTGCACGACATCTATATCCCGACCTACCGCCCGACCCGCACCCCGATCCCGCTGGTCAAGGTGGATGATCGCATCGGCAGCACCGCGATCCCGATCCCGCCAGAGAAGATCGTCGCCATCGTCATCACCAACCAGGCCGATTCCGCCTCCACGGTTACGCCGCCCGACAGCGACACCCAGTGGATCGCCAATCACCTGATCAACTTCCTCAAGCAGGAAGTGGACGCCGGGCGCATGACCAACAAGCTCGGCCCACTGCAGGCCGGTATCGGCAATATCGCCAACGCGGTGATGTGCGGCCTGATCGAATCGCCGTTCGAAGACCTGACCATGTACTCCGAAGTCCTCCAGGACTCGACCTTCGACCTGATTGATGCCGGCAAGCTGAGCTTTGCCTCCGGCAGTTCGATCACCTTGTCAGAGCGACGCAATGCCGACGTGTTCGGCAACCTGGAGCGCTACAAAGACAAGCTGGTACTGCGCCCGCAGGAAATCTCCAACCACCCGGAAGTGGTGCGCCGCCTGGGCATCATCGCCATCAACACCGCGCTGGAGTTCGATATTTACGGCAACGTCAACTCCACCCACATCTGCGGCACGCGGATGATGAATGGCATTGGCGGCTCGGGGGACTTCGCCCGCAACGCGCACCTGGCGATCTTTGTTACCAAATCCATTGCCAAGGGCGGGGCGATTTCCAGCGTGGTGCCGATGGTCAGCCATGTCGACCATACCGAGCATGACGTCGATATCCTCGTGACCGAGATCGGCCTGGCTGACCTGCGCGGCCTGGCGCCACGGGAGCGGGCACGGGTGATCATCGATAACTGCGTGCACCCAGACTACCGTGACGCCCTCAATAACTACTTCAACGCCGCCTGCGCCATCGGCGGGCATACCCCGCACATCCTGCGCGAAGTCTTGAGCTGGCACATCAACCTGGAAGAAACCGGGCACATGCTCAAAGGTTGATCAATACAGATCCGGGCGGATGCAAACACAGTTGCATTCGCTCGGAACTGAGCGCAGCATCTTTTAAAAAAACTGTACTACTGTACCGGTCATTTCCTACCGAAAAACCCTACGCCCTCTCTCCAAAATGCCTAAAACGCACCAAATAAGTGCCGACAGGTACAGTTGCCCCATTTCCGTACAGTACAGCCGCTATAAACAGTTAACTGGCCCCTCACAATACAGGTGAACTGTATCTAGAGAGTCTTGCGCCGGAGGAGGATCATTGGCATCAGTTAAACCACTACCTAATCCCGCCACAAGCGGAAGGATGTCATCATGGAACGTACACTCAGTTCCGAACTGTTCTTCGAAGATAAAGCTGTAAACACCCAGGCTTCCCTGCCTCTGCGCGTTATCGCCAACCTGATGTTGTGGCAGCGCCGCATCTCCAGCCGCCATCAACTGGCTCGTCTGGACTCGCGTCTGCTGGCCGATGCCGGGATCAGCGAAGCTCAACGCTACGAAGAGCTGAGCAAGCCGTTCTGGCGCTGATTTAGCGCCCGCTGGCCCTGACCTAACAGGTCCACAGCCAGCAACCCGAATTGTTGTAGCAGAACCCGCCCCGGGTAACCGGAGGCGGGTTTTGTGGTTTCTGGGAGGCTGAAAAATCAGTGCTCAGCCTCGCAACAAGTACAGTTTCATTGATTTAAGAATCAACCAGTACAGTTTTATAACGATCGTTTTGTACTACCCCAATAGCCTTTCCGGGCAACGACTTCTCACTGCGTACTACCCGAACAGATAGGCGCCCGCTACTATCGCGTCATTAGTTCGTCCCATACACAGGAGTCACCCCATGTCCCGTCTTCGTTTGCTGAGCGCTGCAGCCCTGCTTGCCGTCGCCGCCAATGCCAGCGCCACCAGCCTGATTGTGACCACCGACTCGATTGTGGGCGCGCTTAAAGCCACGTCCGATGCCAGCTCCGATGCCACATCGTCCCTGCGCGACAACAAGGTCGTACGTGCTGCCCGTGACGATGCCGCCAGCTTCGTCGCCAGTGAAGGCGCGATCCGTGGCGTGAAGCTGGAAAGCGCCCTGGCGCAGATCCGCCAACAGGCGCCACAACTCAATGCGGCCACGGATGTGCAACTGGCCCAGGCGATCCTGGCCATCTGAGCCGGAGCTGTTTTGTAGGAGCCGGCAAGCCAGCTCCTACATAGAGGTGCCCGCGCTGGCTCTCGCCCAGGCATTACGCTAGCCTTGGCGCTCGTTTTCAGTTGTCGAGTCCCATGGCTTTTTCATACCGTTTGTTGATTGTTCCCACAGTGCTTGCCGTGTGCGGGGCCGGGCCTGCCCAGGCCTTTGATGTGTCCACGCAAGGCCTCGTCGCCAGTGCCTATGCCACCAGCAAAGTGACCTCGGCGCCGTTCGACCGTAAATTGCTACTGGCCGCCCAGGATGACGCTGCCGCGTTTATTGCCACTGACGGCCAATGGCGGGGCGCCCGGCTGGAAAGTGCCCTGGATTACCTGCGTCGCACCCAACCAAAACTTAAGTCCAGTGACCTTGAACTGGCCCAGGCAATTCTCGTCCAATAATCATCCTTTCTCTTTGGAGTCATTCCATGCGTCGCCCGTTGATCGCTGCTGTTCTCGGCCTGTTCCTGCTGGCCGATATCGCCCAGGCTCAAACCCTCGTGGCTACCAGTAACATCATTGTTCGTGCCTTCGGCCGCACCATTGATTTCACCTCGGACACCACCACCTCCATCCGTGACTCCAAAGTCGTGCGCGAAGCCCACGACGATGCCGCCAGCTTTGTCGCCAGCAATGGCGATATCCGTGGCGCGCAACTGGAAGCCGCCTTCGACACCCTGCGCACCCGCGTGCCAGAAGCCCGCGACGCCAGCGACCAGGTCCTCGCCGAAGCCATCCTCGCATTGTGAGGCGCTTCACCGCCTGGCTATTGGCTGCGACGGTACTGCTGGCAGGCAGCGCCGCCCAGGCCAGCCTGCAACTACGGCTCAAGACCGACGGCTTGAGCCCAGCCCAACAGCAGGCCAGCCAGGCATTGCTTGATGAAGCCATGCAGGCGCTGCCGCCGCGCTTCATCGAGCAACTGGACCGGCGCATCGACGTCGGCTGGACCGACGAGATGCCCGCCAATGCCTATGGCCAGGCGTCACTGGTCTCGGAGCTGGACCTCAACCGCAAGCTACTGGCCAGCCTCACGGACGGCACCGCCGCCACCCAGCAGACTCAGCGCCCCCATGGCACCGTGCGCCGGGAACTGCTCGCCACTGTGCTACATGAGCTGACTCACATCTATGACCGTGCGCGCCTGTGGCCCAAGGACCAGCGCTCGCTGATCCAGCGCTGCAGCCGCCAGAACAACATCACCGGCCTGATTGGCCTGCCCGATCAATGCCGTGGCCAGAATGACCGCCGTTTCACCCTCAGCGACGATCCGCGCTTGCTCGACCTGGCCGGCTGGCCGCAATACGTCGGCCGCCGTGGCGAGCGCGAGCAACACAATCGGCAAGTGGCTCGTAGTCCGGACCTGTACGAAATCACCAACCCCAAGGAGTTCGTCGCGGTCAACATGGAGTACTTCCTCCTCGACCCGAGCTACGCCTGCCGCCGTCCTGCGCTGTATCGCTACTACCAGGCACACTTCGGCTGGGCCCCGCCGGCCAAGGACACCTGCGCCAACACTTTCGCCTTCCTCAATGCCGGTAACGATTTTGCCAAGACGCCCTTGGGCCAGGTCGATCCCGAGCGCGTGTACGCCATCGACTACCTACTGGCCGAGGCCAACCAGAACCTGGTGAGCCGCTGGGGCCACAGCATGCTGCGCCTGGTGATCTGCGCCCCGGGCCGCCCTCGTGGCCCGGATTGCCGCCTGGACCTGGACCAGCACTTGGTGTTGTCCTACCGCGCATTCGTGGGCGACGTGCAGCTATCGAGTTGGGACGGACTGGTAGGCAAGTACCCCTCACGCCTGTTTGTACTGCCCCTGGCCCAGGTGATCGACGAATACACCAAGACCGAACTGCGCGGCCTGGCGTCGGTACCCTTGATCCTCACGCGCCAGGAGATCAACGACACCGTCGAGCACGCCGCCGAAATGCACTGGAGCTACGACGGCAATTACTACTTCCTCTCCAACAACTGCGCGGTCGAAGGCCTGAAACTGCTGCGCAGCGGCAGCGCCAACCCGCAACTGACCACCCTGGACAACATCACCCCCAACGGTTTGCTCGAAGTACTCAAGGCCCGTGGGCTGGCCGACACCAGCGTGCTGGATGACCGCCGCGAAGCCTTGCGCCTGGGCTATCACTTCGACTCCTTCCGCGAGCGCTACCAGGCGATGTTCGAGGTGCTGAAGAAACACCTGCCGATCCCGCAGACCCAGGTCGAAGACTGGCTGGCCTTGAGCGCCGAGCAACGCAGGACCTGGTTCGACAAGGCTGACCTGCGCACCAGCGCCGCCTTGCTGCTGCTGGAACAGGCCAGCTTTCGCAAACAGCTGATGCTCGCCCAGGACGAGGTCAAGCAACGCTACCTCGGTGCCCGTGAGCTGAAGAACGGCGGCATGGCCAAGGCCGATGCCACCTTGCAGCAGATCCTCGCCAACAGCGGCTTCCTCAGCCGCCCGGCGGAGTTGCTCGGCAGCGGCGGCTATGGATTGCCCCAACCCAAGGAGTGGCAGCGCCTGGAGTCGGAAAGCGCATCGCGCCAGAAACAGCTGCAATCGTTGACCGGCGACCTGGACAAAGAGGTGAGGGCACTGCTGGAGCCTTCGCGGGCTGCAGAGATTGCCGCCTGCGAGGCCAATCTCAAGCAGGTGGGCGAACATCTGCGGGCCTTGCACAAGGCGGCCGGTGGCCTGCAACTGCCTTAAGGTCAACAGCATCGCGGGCAAGCCCGCGATAGCGCCCTTACAGACATCAAAACCAGACCAATCCCACGAAGCATCTGTTCATCGCCTGTTTACCCAGCGAAAGCTGGCTGAAAGCTTTCGCGATTAGGATCGCCCTCACTACCGGCAATAGACCGGTTGGCCAACCTGAGCTTTTCTACGCCCAGGGGCCCAATTAACAACAACAATGGTGATTCTGATGTCCGCTCCTACCCGCCTGTTTTTCCCGACTCCCCCCGTACGCCTCGCGCTTTTCGTTCTGCGCTGACCCCAACCCGGTTCGCCATTCCCTAGCCGCGCTACGCCTGGAGTATTCCTATGCTGACTTTCCTTGGCTTTGCCATGGTCATCACGTTCATGTTCCTGATCATGACCAAGCGCCTGTCGGCGCTGATCGCCCTGATCATCGTGCCGATCCTGTTCGCGCTGTTCGGTGGCTTTGCGCCAAAGATCGGCCCGATGATGCTCGAAGGCATCACCAAGCTCGCGCCCACCGGCGTGATGCTGATGTTTGCCATCCTCTACTTTGCCTTGATGATCGACTCTGGCCTGTTTGACCCGGCCGTGCGCAAGATCCTCAAGCTGGTCAAGGGCGACCCGCTTAAAGTCGCCGTCGGTACTGCCGTACTGGCACTGGTGGTGTCCCTGGATGGCGACGGTGCCACCACTTACATGATCTGCGTGGCCGCCATGCTGCCGCTGTACAAGCGCATTGGCATGAGCCCGCGGATCATGGCCGGCCTGATCATCCTCGCCGGTGGCGTGATGAACATGACGCCCTGGGGCGGCCCGACCGCCCGCGCCGCCAGTGCGCTGCACGTGGACCCCTCGGATATTTTCGTACCGATGATCCCGGCCATGGCCGCCGGCGTGGTCGCCATTCTGGTGATCGCCTATATGTACGGCCTGCGCGAGCGCGCTCGTCTGGGTGTGCTGCACTTGCAAGGCGATGAAGTCGACCATAGCGAAATCAGCGTCTCGCAGTTCCCCGATGCCCGTCGCCCGAAACTGATCTGGTTCAACGGCGCCCTGACCCTGGCCCTGATGTGCACCCTGATCGCCGGCCTGTTGCCGCTGCCCGTGCTGTTCATGGTGGCCTTCAGTATCGCGATGATCGTCAACTACCCGTGCCTGCAGCAGCAGAAAGACCGCGTTGCCGCCCACTCGGGCAGCGTGCTGGCGGTGGTCGGCCTGATCTTCGCCGCAGGTATCTTCACCGGCATCCTGTCGGGCACTGGCATGGTCGACGCCATGTCCAAGAGCCTGCTGGCAGTCATCCCTGAGGCCCTGGGCCCGTACCTGGCGGTGATCACCGCGCTGGTGAGCATGCCGTTCACCTTCTTCATGTCCAACGATGCGTTCTACTACGGCGTACTGCCGGTATTGGCCGAAGCCGCCAGCCACTACGGCATCACCGCCGCAGAAATGGGCCGTGCCTCAATCGTTGGCCAGCCGGTACACTTGCTCAGCCCGCTGGTGCCCTCGACTTACCTGTTGGTCGCCCTGGCCGGTATCGAATTTGGCGATCACCAACGCTTCACCCTGAAGTGGGCAGTACTGGTATGCCTGTGCATAATGTTCGCTGCATTGTTGTTGGGCACATTCCCGCTGTTCAGCACTCTATAATCGTAACAACCCACTGCGCCGGTCCTACTGCCGGCGCGGTCTAACACTCGCGCAAAGGAACACATATGGAATGGCTGACCAATCCGGAGATCTGGATTGCCTTCTTCACCTTGACGGCTCTCGAGATCGTCCTGGGCATCGATAACATCATCATGATTTCGATCCTGGTCAGCCGTATGCCCAAGCATATGCAGGCGCGCACCCGGATCTTCGGCCTGGCCCTGGCCATGGTCACGCGGATCCTGTTGCTGCTGTCGATCACCTGGGTCATGCAATTGACCGCCGACTTGTTCACCATCGCAGGCCAGGGTATTTCCGGCCGCGACCTGATCCTGTTCTTCGGTGGCCTGTTCCTCCTGTGGAAAAGCTCCCAGGAGATGTACCACGCCCTGGAAGGTGAAGACGAAACCCACGAAGAGCCGAAAGGCAAGGGTGGCAAGTTCATCTACACCATCATCCAGATCGCGATCATCGACATCGTGTTCTCCCTGGATTCGGTGATTACCGCCGTGGGTATGGTTTCCCACGTTCCGGTCATGGTCGCGGCGATCATCGTGGCGGTACTGGTGATGATGCTGGCAGCTGGCACCATCAGTGAGTTCATCGACAAGCACCCGTCGCTGAAAATGCTCGCGCTGTCGTTCCTGTTGATTGTGGGTACCGTGCTGATCGCTGAGTCCTTCGACGTCCACGTGCCAAAAGGCTACGTGTACTTCGCCATGGCGTTCTCCCTGGCGGTAGAAGCGGTCAACATCAAGATGCGTAGCGCCATCGCGAAGAAGAAAAAGCAGCAGGATCCAGTGAAACTGCGCAAGGACATTCCGGGCCAGTAAACCTGCGATGACCGAATAAGGGGCCCATGCGGGCCCCTTTTTTTCGCCTGCAAAAAGCTGATTTCATGACAGTTTTGTTTCAAAGCCGACTTTAGCTATGCGATGCTGGCGCACAAGCCGTTCGCCAACTACAGCTTAAGTACATAACCCAAAACGGCACACGGCACTTTTTGCTCCACTTCGAGCACGACTCAATACAGGGGGCCGAGCATGCTGACCCTGCTCAATCTTCTTTCTGCGGTAACCCTGCTGATCTGGGGCACGCATATCGTCCGTACTGGCATCCTGCGGGTCTACGGTTCCAACCTGCGCCAAGTCATCGGGCAGAACATGGCCAGGCGCTGGCTGGCGTTCATTGCCGGGATCCTGGTGACCGCCATGGTGCAAAGCAGCAACGCCACGGCGATGCTGGTGACCTCGTTTGTCGGCCAGGGCCTGATGGGCCTGACCCCCGCCCTGGCGACCATGCTCGGTGCCGACGTCGGGACCGCATTGATGGCGCGGGTGCTGACCCTGGATCTGTCGTGGCTGTCGCCGCTGCTGATCTTTCTCGGGGTGATCTTCTTCCTGTCGCGCAAGCAGACACGCGCCGGGCAGATGGGGCGGGTGGGGATCGGCCTGGGCCTGATCATTCTCGCCCTGCAACTGATCGTTGAAGCCGCCGGGCCGATTACCCAGGCCCAGGGCGTCAAAGTGCTGTTCGCCTCGCTGACCGGCGACATTCTGCTCGATGCCCTGGTGGGCGCGCTGTTTGCGATGATTTCCTACTCCAGCCTGGCCGCCGTGCTGCTGACCGCGACCCTGGCCGGCGCCGGGGTGATTGGCCTGCATGTGGCCATCGGCCTGGTGATCGGCGCCAATATCGGCAGCGGCGTGCTGGCCTTCCTCAGCACCAGCATGCAAAACGCCGCCGGCCGCCAAGTGGCCCTGGGCAGCCTGCTGTACAAGCTGATCGGCCTGTTGCTGATCATTCCCGTCCTTGACCCGCTGGTGCAGTGGATGGACACCCTGGACTACAGCGCCCAGGGCATGGTCATCACCTTTCACCTGCTCTACAACGTCACCCGCTGCCTGATCCTGCTGCCGACTATCGGCCCCATGGCACGCCTGTGTGCCTGGCTGCTGCCGGAGCGCCCAGAGGCCAATGGCCTGGCCAAACCCCGCCATCTCGACCCCACGGCGTTGACCACGCCGAGCCTGGCCCTGGCCAATGCCGCGCGGGAAACCCTGCGCCTAGGCGACCTGATCGACAACATGCTGACCGCCACGCTGGAAGTGCTGCGCGGCAAACAAACCGCGATCACCCAGGAAATGCGCAGCCTCAGCGATGATGTCGAGGCGCTCTACAGCGCGATCAAGCTGTACCTGGCGCAAATGCCCCGGGAGGACCTCAGCGAGCACGACAGCCGGCGCTGGGCCGAAATCATCGAGCTGTCGATCAACCTGAAGCTGGCCGGCGACTTGATCGAGCGCATGCTGCGCAAGGTCCAGCAGCAGAAAACCTCCCAGCGTCGCTCGTTTTCCGAAGTCGGGCTGGAGGAACTGGCCGACCTGCACAGCCAGTTGATCTCCAACCTGCGCCTGGGCCTGTCGGTATTCCTCAGCGCCGACCCGGAAAGCGCCCGCCAATTACTGCGCGAGAAGCGCCGCTTCCGCGCCCAGGAACGGCGCCTGGCCCACGCCCACGTCAGCCGCCTGCAACGCAAGATCGTGCAAAGTATCGAGACCAGCTCCCTGCACCTGGAGCTGATTGCCGACATGAAACGCCTGAACTCGTTGTTTTGCAGCAGTGCTTATGTAGTGTTGGAAACCTCCGAGACCGGCGCGCTGGCAGTGGACAATATTGCCGACATCACCCATTCGCCCTGAACGAACCGCACGCCCGGGGAGTCAGTTAAAAACACCGCCCAACCAATGTGGGAGCGGGCTTGCCCGCGATAGCGGTGTGTCAGCAGACAAATGCATGCCTGACACACTGGCTGCTCCCAAAGTCATCACCCGCCAGGAACCCCGTTATGCGTCGCCTGTTATTCGCCTGCCTGCTCATAGGCTCGGCCCACGCCTTTGCCTTTGACCGCTTGCAGGTCGAAGGCTATCTGTTGCCCAACGGCCTGCAGTTGCTGCTCAAGCCGGGCACCGAACGTGGGCACGTGGCGATCCGCCTGGTGGTCGGTGTAGGCCTGGACGACTTCAGTTGCGCGGACAAGGAACTGCCGCACCTGCTGGAGCACCTGCTATTCAGCGGCATCAATGGCGGCGGCGAGGGCGAGCTGGAAGAACAGATGCAGGCCCTGGGCGGGGAGTGGAACGCCTACACCAGCAATGCCGACACCACCTTCGTCATCGAAGCCCCGGCGCGCAACCAGCGCAAGGTGCTGGACCTGCTGATGGCAATCGTGACCCGTACCGAGCTGAGCGACGCCGCAATCAACGCGGCCAAACAGGTGGTGGAACGCGAAGACGGCGGCCACTCTTCGCACCTGCAACGCCTGCTGGATCGCCAGGACCTGGGCCACAAAGCCAGCAATCAACTGGCGGTGGAACTGGGCCTCAAATGCGCCGAGCGTGCCGAAGTCGAGCACCTGACCCGCGCCCAGTTGGAAAAGGTACGCCAGGACTGGTACGCCCCCAACAACATGACCCTGATCATCGTCGGCGACCTCGACAAACTGCTCCCGGCCTATCTGGAACGCACCTATGGCCAGCTCGAGCCGGTAGACCCCAGTGAACACCGGGCCTTACCGCAAACCCTTAACGCCGCAGCGACCCAGCGTGACCTGGTCCGTGGCTGGGTCGGCGATGGCGCCAAGCTGCACTGGCTGTTTCCCGAGCCGATACTGGACGACCAGCACGACGCGACCTACGACCTGCTCAAGGACTATCTGGATTGGACGTTGTATCGCCAGTTGCGCCTGCAGCATGGCCTGTCCTACGGCCCGCGGAGCGAGCGCGAAGTGCTGGGCGGCGTGGGGTTCATGAGCCTGAACGCCGACCTGGACCGCGACAACCTGCCTGAAGCCGAACACGTCCTCGAAAACCTCAAGGCCAAGCTGCTTGAGGATGGCCTCGACCGAGTCACCTTTAGCCGCCTGCAACAAGCCGCCATCGACCGCCAGGCCTGGGCCGTGCAGGGCAACAGTGGCCTGGCCGACTATTACTGGGGCGCCTTGGCCGACTACGCCGATGGCCGCTTCAGCGACCCGGCCAAGCGCATCAAGGCCGTAAGCCTGGCGCAAACCAACCAGGCCATGCGCCAGTTGCTCAACCAGCCCGGCTACTGGCGCATCGAAAAGCCGTTGCTCAGTTACGACGCCCTGGGCTGGATCGCCGCAGGCGTGCTGGGGCTGATTGCCATTGGGCTGATTGGCGTGCTCCGTTATCGCAAAGCAGTTGCGTAATCGCACGCCACTCAGAGGGCTAAGACGTTATTCTGTCTGGGATTTTTTCCTACAAAGACTGCGAACCGCCGAATGCCAAACCTGACCCATCTCATCCAGCGCATCCTCGAACTGATGAAGCGCTACCCAGGGGTGATCGCACTCGGCGGTTTTATCTCGGGGGTGGGCAGCTTTATCCTGGTGGACCGCCAGCAAGGCATGGCCAGCTGGATCGCGATCATCATGCTGGTGAGCTGGCTGTGGCTGATGCTGGAGAACAGCTTCACCCAGTTGTTCAGCAAGGTCTTCAAGCGGGAAATCCCCGAACCGCTGCTGCGCTACGCCACGCAAATGATCCACCAGGAAAGCCTGTTTTTTGTCCTGCCGTTCTTTTTTGTCACCACCACCTGGAACAGCAGCCAGGCAATTTTCACCGGTTTGCTGGGCGCCGCCGCACTCGTCTCGATCACCGACCCGCTGTACTACAAATGGCTGGCACCCAAGCGCTCGCTGTTTCTGGCGCTGCACACCCTGACCCTGTTTGCCGCCTTGCTCACCGCGTTGCCGATCATCCTGCACCTGACCACCGCCGAAAGTTACAAACTGGCCCTGGGCGTGGCGATGGCCTTGTCGATCCCCAGCCTGGCAGTAAGCCTGCCACTGCGCAGCGTCAAGGGGTGGCTGATGCTGCTGGGCGTGACGGCGGCGATCGGTTGCGCGGGCTGGTTCCTGCGCAGTTGGGTGCCGCCGGCGACCCTGTGGATGACCGAAGTGGCAATCAGCACCCAATTGCAGGACCGTACCCCCGGCGATGACCTCAAGGAAGTCAGCGCCAGCCAACTGCGCAGCAGCGGCCTGTACGCCTACACCGCGATCAACGCACCGCGCGGGCTGGACGAGCGCATCTACCATGTGTGGAAGTTCAACGGCAAAGAGGTCGACCGCATTGCCCTGGACATCCATGGCGGGCGCAAGGAAGGCTATCGGGCCTGGACGCACAAGCAGAACTTCCCGGCGAATGCCGCGGGCCGCTGGCAAGTGCGGGTGCTGACCGAAGATGGCCAGGTGATCGGCGTGTTGCGCTTTAAAGTCACGGACACAGCACCAACGGACACGCCAAAGTAGGATGGATCGTGCTATTACATAGCAATTGTGGAATAGCCAAACAAGCTCGGAGCTTATGACCAGTAGCACAACGGCAGGCAATGCCCACCTGGACGCGTCCACCCAACCGCCCCAACTCAGGGTCACCGGGGACTGGACGCTGGCCCACTACAGCGCCCTCAAGCGGTTGTCGGCGAGCCTCGACGGCCAGTACGACGCTAGCACCCGCGTCGACCTCAACGGCCTGGGCGCGCTGGACACTGCCGGCGCCTCGCTGCTGGTGGAACTGTTGGGGCCCGAGCGCATCGAGCACTCCGCCGAACAATCCGACTGCAGTCTGCCCGCCGCCGACCGCGCGCTGCTCAAGACCGTCTACCGCTCCCTGAATGATTTCTGCGTGCCAGTCAAAGAGCCGCAGGAAAGCGCCGGCATCCAACTGCTGGCGCGCATCGGCGGCGCGGTGGATACCGTCTGGCAAGATGCCATGAAGCTGCTCGGCTTTATCGGCCTGATCCTCGAAACCCTCGCCCGTGGCGTGTTCCGGCCCAAGCGCTGGCGCCTGACGCCGATGGTGGCGCATATCGAACAGACCGGGCTCGACGCCGCGCCTATCGTCGCCTTGCTGACCTTTCTGGTGGGCGCCGTGGTCGCGTTTCTCGGCGCCACGGTGCTGGAAAGTTTCGGCGCAAGTATTTTCACCGTGGACCTGGTGGCGTTCTCCTTCCTGCGGGAGTTTGGCGTCCTTCTCACGGCAATCCTGATGGCCGGCCGTACCGCCAGTGCCTTCACCGCGCAGATCGGCTCGATGAAGGCCAACGAAGAAATCGACGCCATCCGCACGCTGGGCCTGGACCCCATGGAGTTGCTGGTGCTGCCCCGCGTTCTCGCGTTGCTGGTGGCGCTGCCGATGCTGACCTTCCTCGCCATGATCTCCGGAATTATCGGCGGCGGCGTGGTGTGCGCCGTGGCCCTGGATATTTCGCCGGCGATGTTCCTCTCGCTGCTGCAATCGGACATTGGCGTCCAGCATTTGCTGGTGGGCCTGGTCAAAGCGCCGTTCTTCGCCTTCCTGATCGCCGCCATTGGCTGCCTGGAAGGCTTCAAGGTCAGCGGCAGCGCCGAATCGGTCGGTGCCCACACCACCTCTGCGGTGGTGCAATCAATTTTTGTGGTGATCGTGCTCGACGCAGTGGCCGCATTGTTCTTTATGGAGATGGGCTGGTGAGCCGTTTACAGCGAGCGCCCAGCGAGGCGGTGATCGAAGTCCGTGGCCTGTGCAATCGCTTTGGCCCGCAGAGCGTGCATGAAAACCTCGACCTGGACCTGTACAAGGGCGAGATCCTCGCCGTGGTCGGCGGCTCGGGCAGCGGCAAGTCGGTGCTGTTGCGCAGCATCGTCGGCCTGCGCCAGCCCAGTGAAGGCCAGGTGCGGGTCTTCGGGCAGAACCTGCCGAGCCTGGCGGAGCACGAGCGCTCACTGGTGGAGCGGCGTTTCGGCGTGCTGTTCCAGAAGGGCGCGCTGTTTTCTTCGCTGACGGTCACGGAGAACGTCGCCCTGCCATTGATCGAACACGCTGGCCTCAGCCGTGCCGATGCCGAGCACCTGGCGGCGGTGAAGCTGGCCCTGGCCGGGCTGCCGTTGTCGGCGGCCGACAAATACCCGTCGTCACTCTCGGGCGGGATGATCAAGCGTGCGGCCCTGGCCCGCGCCCTGGCCCTGGACCCGGACATTCTGTTTCTCGATGAACCGACTGCCGGCCTCGACCCCATTGGCGCAGCAGCCTTCGACCAGTTGATCCTGACCCTGCGCGATGCCTTGGGCCTGAGTGTGCTGCTGATCACCCATGACCTGGACACGCTCTACACCATCACCGACCGCGTGGCGGTGCTGGCGCAGAAAAAGGTATTGGTGGCCGGAGCCATAGATGTTGTTTCGGAAACGGACGACGCCTGGATTCACGAATACTTTCATGGCCCACGGGGCCGTGCGGCACTGGATGCCGCTCAACAGCTTAACGAGGTATGACATGGAAACCCGAGCCCATCATGTGATGATCGGTCTGTTCAGCGTGATCGTTGTGGTCGGCGCCATGCTGTTCGGCTTGTGGCTGGCCAAGTCCAGCGTCGACAGCGCGTTCCAGGATTACGAAGTGATCTTCAACGAAGCGGTCAGCGGCCTGTCCCAGGGCAGCGCGGTGCAGTACAGCGGGATCAAGGTCGGTGATGTCACCAGCCTGCGCCTGGACCCGAAAGACCCACGTCGCGTCCTGGCACGCATCCGCCTGGCCGGGCAGACGCCGATCAAGGAAGACACCCAGGCCAAGCTGGCGCTGACTGGCATCACCGGCACCTCGATCATTCAACTGAGCGGCGGCACCCCGCAAAGCCCCGAACTCAAGGGCAAGAACGGCAACCTGCCGCAGATCACCGCCTCGCCATCGCCCATCGCCCGGCTGCTGAACAACAGCAATGACCTGATGACCAGCATCAACCTGCTGCTGCACAACGCCAACCGCATGTTCTCGCCCGCCAACGTCGATCGCCTGAGCGGCACCCTGGCACACCTGGAGCAGACCACCGGGGCCATCGCCGAGCAACGGGGCGATATCAAGGTGGTGATGCAGCAACTGGCCCAGGTCAGCAAACAGGCCGGCGCCACCCTGGAGCAGACCACCGCGCTGATGCGCAACGCCAACGGCCTGCTCAACGACCAGGGCAAACAGATGTTCGGCAGCGCCGAAGGGGCCATGCGCTCCCTGGAGCAAAGCACCGCGACCATCAACACTTTGTTGAGCGACAACAAAGAGTCCCTGAACAGCGGCATGCAGGGCCTCAATGAACTGGCGCCGGCCGTGCGCGAACTGCGCGATACCCTGGGCTCCCTGCGGGCCATTTCCCGTCGCCTGGAAGCCAACCCCAGCGGGTACCTGCTGGGCAGTGACAAGAACAAGGAGTTCACGCCATGAAGCGTGCTTACCAAATGATCCTGCCGGTGGCCCTGGCCCTGGTCAGCGCCTGCTCGATCCTGCCCAAGGCCGATCCATCCAACGTCTATCGACTACCGGCAGCCCAGGCCACAGCCCATGGCAGCCCGGGCACCTGGTCATTGCGCCTGGCCAAGCCGCAGGCCAGTGAATTCCTCGACAGCCCGCGCATTGCCGTGGTCCCCGACGGCAACTTGATCAGCAGCTATGCCCAGTCGCGCTGGAGCGATCCGGCGCCGGTGTTGTTGCGCAACCGTCTGTTGGACGGTTTCCAGCGCGATGGCCGGGTGGCGTTCCTGAGCACCGATGACACCAACCTGCAGGCGGACTTCGAACTGGGCGGGCAGTTGCAGGCCTTCCAGAGCGAGTACCGGGGCGGGGCAGTGGAGGTGGTGATACGCCTGGACGCGCGACTGGTGCGCGGCAGTGACCAGCGGATCGTGGCGGCCAAGCGCTTTGAAGTGCGCCAGCCGGTGAGTGATACCCAGGTGCCAGCGGTGGTCGCCGGGTTTGGGTTGGCGGGGGATCAGTTGAACAAGCAGATGGTGGATTGGGTGGTGGCGCAGGGCAATGCAGCGCCGAAACGCTGAGGGCCTCATCGCAGGCAAGCCAGCGCCCACATTCTGATG
The DNA here is from genome assembly GCF_012985595.1 of Pseudomonas sp. WS 5411. Lineage (NCBI taxonomy): Bacteria > Pseudomonadati > Pseudomonadota > Gammaproteobacteria > Pseudomonadales > Pseudomonadaceae > Pseudomonas > Pseudomonas sp. WS 5411. The sequence continues at coordinate 174,083 of NZ_JAARMC010000007.1, read as the reverse complement.
TGTGGGCTTGCCTGCGATAGCGATCTAAGCCTTAGCCAAAGAACCAGTAGCAAACGGTAATCGCCGCCACCACACCGGCCAACTCCGCCAGCAACGCACACCCCACCGCATGCCGCGCCCGCTGGATACCCACCGAGCCAAAGTACACCGCCAGCACATAGAAGGTGGTCTCGGTACTGCCCTGGATCGTCGCCGCCACCAGCGCCGCGAAGCTGTCCACCCCTTGGGTCTGCATGGTCTCGATCAGCATCGCCCGCGCCGCGCTGCCGGAGAAGGGCTTGACCATCGCCGTAGGCAAGGCGTCGACAAAACGCGTGTCCAGGCCGGTCCAGGCCACCAGATGGCGAATGCCTTCCAGGCCAAACTCCAGCGCCCCGGAAGCGCGCAGCACGCCGACTGCACACAGCATCGCCACCAGGTACGGCAGCAGGTTCTTGGCAACGTCGAAGCCCTCTTTGGCACCTTCGACAAACGCTTCGTAGACCTTGACCTTGCGCAGCGCGCCGATCAGCAAGAACAGCATGATCAGGCCAAACAGCGTGAGGTTGCCGAGGATCGAGGACAAGCCTGCCAGGGCCGTCGCCGACATCGTGGCCAGCAAGGCCATAAAGCCACCCAGCACCAGCGCACCGGGGATCAGGTACGCCAGCACCACCGGGTCCCACAGGCGCAGGCGTTGCATCAGTGCTACCGACAGCAGGCCCACCAGGGTCGAGGCGCTGGTGGCCAACAGGATCGGCAGGAACACCAGGGTCGGATCGGGCGCGCCTTGCTGGGCGCGGTACATGAAGATCGTCACCGGCAGCAGGGTCAGGGAGGACGCGTTGAGCACCAGGAACAGGATCTGCGCGTTGGTCGCGGTGTTGGGGATCGGGTTGAGCTCTTGCAGCGCCTTCATGGCCTTGAGGCCGATCGGCGTCGCCGCGTTATCCAGGCCCAGGCCGTTGGCGGCAAAGTTGAGGGTGATCAGGCCGATGGCCGGGTGACCGGCCGGCACTTCCGGCATCAGCCGCAGGAACAGCGGGCCCAGAGCCTTGGCCAGCCACTCGACGATCCCGGCCTTCTCGGCGATGCGCAGAAAGCCCAGCCAGAGGGTCAGGGTACCGAACAGCAGCACCATCACTTCGACCGACAGCTTGGCCATGGCGAAGATACTCTCCACCATCGCCGCAAAGATCCCGGCGTTGCCGCCCACCAGCCATTGCGCCAGCGCCGATACCATTGCCACGACAAAGAAGCCAAGCCACAGGCCATTAAGCATCAGTCATACCCCTTTAAATATGTGGCGAATGATAGCGGGGCTGGCAGAAACGACAAACCCCGGATTTACCGGGGTTTGTGCGAATCAAGCAGGGATCAGCCCTGGCTGGTCTCGCCAGCCGGCAGCGCGGTCTTGGTCCGCCAGTGTGGCAGGGAGTTCCAGTAGCGCTCGCCCTTGGCATCGTCGTACATGCCTTCCCAACGCGCGATGACCAACACGGCCAGGGCGTTGCCGATCACGTTCAGGGCGGTACGCGCCATGTCCATGATGCGGTCGACACCGGCGATGAACGCCAGGCCTTCCAATGGAATGCCCACGCTGCCCAGGGTTGCCAGCAGTACCACGAAGGACACGCCCGGCACACCGGCGATGCCTTTGGAGGTGACCATCAGGGTCAGTACCAACATCAGTTGCTGGCCAACCGACAGGTCGATGCCATACAGCTGGGCAATGAAGATTGCCGCGATGCTCTGGTACAGGGTCGAACCGTCGAGGTTAAACGAGTAACCGGTGGGTACCACAAAGCTGCAAATGGCTTTCGGCGCACCGTAGGCTTCCATCTTCTCGATCACGCGCGGCAGCACGGTCTCGGAGCTGGCGGTGGAGTAGGCCAGTACCAGCTCATCTTTGAAGATGCGCATCAGCTTGATCACCGAGAAGCCAAACAGGCGAGCGATCAGGCCAAGAATCACAAAGGCAAAGAACAGGATGGCGACGTAAACCAGGATCACCAGCTTGGCCAATGGCAGCAGCGAGGCGAAGCCGAAGTTGGCCACGGTCACCGCGATCAGGGCGAATACACCGATAGGGGCGTACTTCATGATCATGTGGGTGACTTTGAACATGCTCTCGGACACGCCCTGGAACATGGTCACCAGGGGCTCGCGCAGGTCTGGCTTGAGGCTCGACAAGCCCAGGCCGAATAGCACGGAGAAGAAGATGATCGGCAGCATCTCGCCACGGGCTACGGCGGCAAAGATGTTAGACGGAATCAGGTTGAGGATGGTCTCGATGAACGCATGTTCATGCTGCACCTCGGCGGCGGTCGCCTGGTACTTGGAGATATCCACGGTACCCAGGGTACTCATGTCGATCCCGGCACCGGGGTGGAACAGGTTGGCCAGCAGCAGACCGACCACAATCGCAATGGTAGTGACCACTTCGAAGTAAACGATGGTCTTCACACCGATCCGACCGAGCTTTTTCGCATCCCCTACACCGGCGATTCCGACAATCAGCGACGAAATCACGATCGGGATCACGATCATCTTGATCAGGCGGATAAAGATATCGCCCGCCGGCTGCAACACGTTGCTGATCCACCAGGCTTTTTCGGCACTGAAGTGGTTGAGTACAGCACCGATTGCAATCCCTAGCACCAGACCGATGAGGATCTGCCAGGCGAGGCTTAGTTTTGCCTTCTTCATGTCATTACCCTTGTTTCAAGTGGACTCAGGCAGATGCGCCAGCTGGAACGCCCGGGAGCGAAAAAGTGTGAGCATCAGCCTCCGTAGAAGGTCACCGCAGATGGCCGATATGGCTTACTGGCAAGCGAAAAAAGGCGCAACTATTCCGATGCGGGGGGGCATAGTCTAATGCCGTAAACGCCTACCCTATGCCGAATCGGCATGGGTTTTTGCAAATAAAACTGTCTGTTTGGTCAGTTCGAATGCGACATTCTGTCAGGCATACATGCCGTGAACCGGCCATTTCAGGCTCGCTCAGGGATTTTCGGTTTTTTTGCCGGGAGGGAAAAACTCTTGAAAATTCCTACGCATACCATCGAAAAACCAGTCTGGCCGAGACCAAACTTTCTCGATAGATGGTCGCGCAGTAACACCGTGAAATGGTTGTGATGTAGCAGAAGGGAATTTTACAGCTATGGGCGGCATAAGCGCCTAGCGATCACTCTCAAGCCCGCCGCAAGTCCATCAGGCCATAACGGCCTGCGGACCTGCGTCGCAGCTTTTCTCCTGACCCGGCCCTTGCGCAGGCACTCCCTGTACCCGTAGGTCACGCCGATCCACCTTGATCAGAGCAACCCGGCCCCCTGGTCATGCATCGCCGTCAGGTGGCGGTGCAAACGGAAACAGGCAGTTGGCCGGCTTCCATGTTGGTGAGGCCCGCAGACGGACCTAGTACCAATTCGGATCTTTCTTCAGTTGCTCCATCAGCAACTTCTGCATGCCTTCATCCGGCTTGCCAAGAAAACGGTAGTCCGCATGCCGTGTCGGTGACTTGTCTGCCGGAAGCCCCGCAGGCACTTCGACCAACATCGCGTAGGCATCGTCCTTATCCATGCTGAAAGCCACGATCAGACGTTTATTCAGGCAGGTATCGGCCGTTTCACACAGCGGCCCGACCAAATAACCATCACCGTCTTCCGTCACGGCATTCATTTGCTCAGCAGTGCCCGAAAGATTGATCACCCATTCAGGCAAACGCTCTTCCTGCTTGACCACACCCTGCCAGGTTTCGCGATATTGCGGGTCGGTATTGAGCAGGTCATTGGCCCGCGCCTGGCCGTCATTGGCGGCCATGGCCAAGCCACTGCCGCCCAACAGCAGGGCGGCAGCAAGGGTTTTAAAAGACAAGTTGGCCATGTTCAGCCTCGACCGCGACGGCCAAAGAAGAAGGAAGCGATGAACATCACCAGGAAAACGACAAAGAGAATCTTGGCGATACCCGTGGCGGTGCCCGCGATACCACCGAAGCCCAGGACTGCAGCCACAATGGCAATGATCAGGAATGTGATTGCCCAACTCAACATGGTGATTCTCCTTTTGCGTCTATAGAAGTGACTGCTGTGTAGCCATCCTGTCGCGACCCAACGGGGCGGCAGGTTCGTGCCTAGAACACCCAGCGTTCCTGGACAGGTTCGTCGTACAGGGCGATGTCCTGTTCAACGGCCATCATGCGTGGGGTTGCCACGTCGGCGCTGGAGCTGCCAACGGAACGGAAATGGGTCTGCGTCATGGGTGCGCGTTCGAACTGCGGGGTGGACGCCTGGCTCTGCTGCCAATGCTGTAACTGCTGGCCACCGATCAAGGTCACCATCAACGCAAGGCTGGCGAACAGACCCTGTTGAAGGCGCAGCGGCGATACACGCAATGGCTTGAGGCTTTGGCGAGTCATCCTGAATCTCTCCCGCATTTGTTTTGTTCGTTAATCACGCTTGTAAGAGAGATATTGCAGAGTGCGTGCCAGTTTTTTCGCAGAATAAAAACCAATAAAATCAGTAGCTTATAAGATCATTGGTTTTCTTCTCAGCAGCATCCTGCACGATGCGCCTATCCTCACCGTGCGAAATGCACGATGGTCGTTGGTCGGATCAAGGGATCAGAACGGGCAGTGGGGCTGCCGAAGCATCAAGAAGGGTCAAAAACCCACTGCCCAGGCATATAAGTAGGAAGGGTCTTAGATAGCTGCGCGATAGGGCCTTGAATCAATCAGAATAAACCATGCAACTTGCCCGATTATTCCGGGACTAACCAAGATCAATCATTCTTAATTTAAGGAGCGCGGGACAGATGGAATCAGCCAAGGAACTTCAAGGCCGCATTCTTTTAGTGGACGACGAGTCCGCGATCCTCCGCACCTTCCGCTACTGCCTGGAAGATGAAGGCTATACCGTCGCCACCGCCAACAGCGCGGCCCAGGCCGATGCCCTGTTGCAGCGCCAGGTGTTCGACCTGTGCTTTCTGGACCTGCGCCTGGGCGAAGACAACGGCCTGGATGTGCTGGCGCAAATGCGGATCCAGGCGCCCTGGATGCGCGTGGTGATCGTCACCGCCCACTCCGCCGTCGATACTGCCGTGGATGCGATCCAGGCGGGCGCGGCCGATTACCTGGTCAAGCCGTGCAGCCCGGACCAATTGCGCCTGGCCACCGCCAAGCAACTGGAAGTGCGCCAGCTGTCGGCACGCCTCGAAGCGCTGGAAGGCGAAGTACGCCAGCCCAAGGATGGCCTCGACTCCCATAGCCCGTCGATGATGGTGGTGCTCGAAACCGCCCGCCAAGTGGCCGGCACCGATGCCAATATCCTGATCCTCGGTGAATCCGGTACGGGTAAAGGTGAGCTGGCCAGGGCCATTCATGGCTGGAGTAAAAGGGCGAAAAAATCCTGCGTCACGATCAACTGCCCATCCCTGACCGCCGAACTGATGGAAAGCGAGCTGTTCGGCCACAGTCGCGGGGCCTTTACCGGCGCCAGCGAAAGCACCTTGGGGCGGGTCAATCAGGCGGACGGCGGTACGCTGTTTCTCGACGAGATCGGCGACTTTCCCTTGACGTTGCAACCCAAGTTGCTGCGTTTCATCCAGGACAAGGAATATGAACGGGTCGGCGACCCAGTCACTCGGCGCGCCGATGTGCGCATCCTGGCAGCGACCAACCTGAATCTTGAAGACATGGTGCGCGATGGGCGTTTTCGCGAAGACTTACTGTATCGGCTGAACGTCATCACCTTGCATCTGCCGCCCCTGCGCGAGCGCAGCGAAGATATCCTCGCCCTTGCCGACCGCTTCCTGGCGCGCTTCGTCAAAGAGTATGCGCGGCCGGCTCGCGGCTTCAGCGATGAGGCCCGTGAAGCCCTGCTCAACTACCGTTGGCCGGGCAATATCCGCGAACTGCGCAACGTCGTAGAACGCGCGAGCATCATCTGCGCCCAGGAGAAAGTCGAAATCAGCCATCTGGGGATGGCCGAGCAACCGACCAACAACTCCCCGCGTATTGGTGCGGCGTTGAGCCTGGATGAATTGGAAAAGGCCCATATCGGCGCCGTCCTGGCCACCAGCGATACCCTGGACCAGGCGGCCAAGACCCTGGGCATTGATGCATCGACGCTGTATCGCAAACGCAAGCAATACAACCTGTGAGCTGCACCTTATGAAGTTGGCGATGAAACTGCGCACGCGGCTGTTCCTGAGTATCTCTGCGCTGATCACCGTGGCCCTGCTTGGGTTGCTGCTGGGGCTGGTGAGTGTCATGCAAATGGCCAAGACCCAGGAGTCCCTGATCCGCAGCAACTTCATTACCCTGGACCTGGGACTCAAGCTGCGCCAGACCCTGGGCGACCAGTTGATCCTGATGCTCAACGACACCCCGGACCCGGTCGCGCTGAATACATCCAAGCAGGAGTATTTCAAGCTGCTGGACCAAGGCATCGCCCATGAGAAAAGTGTGGACAGGATCGGCGGTCTCACTCAGGCCAAGGCCGATTACCTGAGGTTTATCGAAGCCTTCGACGAAAATGAAAGTACGCCGCCGTCCCTGCGCAATAACGCAAAACTTACCGCCAGCTTCAACGCCTTGCGCAATGGGCTGATCAGCGAACACAAAACCGCGCTGGAAAACATCAGCGACACCGTGCGGCAATCGCGTGAGCGAGCCTTGTGGATCGCCGGCCTGCTCGGGCTGGTGGGGCTGGCAGTGCTGATTATCGGGTTCATCACCGCCCATGGCATCGCCCGGCGCTTTGGCGGGCCGATCGAGGCGCTGGCCAAGGCTGCCGATAAAATCGGCCAAGGCAATTTCGATGTCACGCTGCCTATTTCTTCAGCTGCAGAAATGAACCTGTTGACCCGGCGCTTTGGCATCATGGCCGAAGCCCTGCGCCAGCATCAGGCCACGAACGTCGATGAATTGCTCGCCGGCCAGCAACGCTTGCAGGCCGTGCTCGACAGCATCGACGACGGTTTGCTGATGATCGACCGCCAAGGCCGTCTTGAACACCTCAACCCGGTCGCCCAGCGCCAGTTGGGTTGGGACGAGACCCGCCTGGGAGAGGGCCTGGGCGAAGCGTTACAGCGCCCGGAACTGGATGAGCAACTGCATCTGGTGCTGCGCGGCGGCAACCTGGAGCGCGCACCTGACGACCTGGAAGTGGAAGTCGAAGGCGAATCACGCCTGCTGACCTACAGCATGACGCCAGTCAGCCACCACCAGGGGCACATCCTCGGCGCGGTGATGGTATTGCATGACGTGACCGAGCAACGGGCCTTCGAGCGGGTGCGCAGCGAATTCGTGCTGCGGGCCTCCCATGAACTGCGCACGCCGGTCACCGGTATGCACATGGCGTTCGGGCTGTTCCAGGAACGGGCGAAGTTCCCCGCCAAGTCGCGCGAAGCCGACCTGCTGAATACGGTCAATGAAGAAATGCAGCGCTTGATGCAACTGATCAACGACTTGCTCAACTTTTCCCGCTATCAGAACGGCCTGCAAAAACTCACCCTGGCGCCCTGCGACACCAACGATCTGCTCGAACATGCCCGCGCGCGTTTTGCCGAACTGGCGAATGCGCAAAACATCGACCTGGTGATAGAGGCACAGGCGCAACTACCCAGGCTACACGCCGACCGGGCGCAATTGGAGCGAGTCCTCGACAATCTGCTGGGCAATGCCCTACGCCACACCAGCGAAGGCGGGCAGATTCGCTTGCAAGCGCGGCGCCATGGCGAACGGCTGATCATCAGCGTGGAGGACAACGGCGAAGGCATAGCCTATGGCCAGCAGGGCAGGATTTTCGAACCTTTTGTCCAGGTAGGCCGCAAGAAAGGCGGCGCCGGCCTGGGGCTGGCGCTGTGCAAGGAGATCGTGCAACTGCACGGCGGCAGGATGGGGGTCTATTCCCGGCCGGGGCAGGGCACGCAGTTCTATATGGCGTTGCCGCTGTAACTATCAGTCAGCACGCCACTCAAGGGCGGCAACGATCAAAGGTGGGAGCTCGACGGCTCCCACCTCAATTGCGCGCAGCGCTAAAAGACCTTAGCGGTGGTTCAGCACCCGCAGGATCGCTGCACTTTGCGCATCCGGCGTACCGTCGAACAACGCCGGCCGGAAGCGCATCTGGAAGGCGGCCAGTACACGCCGTGTCGCCACATCCAATTCACCGGTTTGCGGCGTGGCATACCCCAGGCGTGCCAACTCTTCCTGGAACCAGGTAATGCTCGGCAACTGCCCGGCGTACTCGGCCTGATACCGCGCAACCGCCTGGGCCTCGGGCCAGATCCCCAGACCTTCATCAGCCAGGCGCTTCCACGGGAACAATGGACCCGGATCGAGTTTGCGGCCAGGCGCGATATCGCTATGACCAATAATGAATCGCGGGTTGATCCGGTTGCGCTGGCTGATGTCCTTGAGCAAGGTCACCAGGGACTGGACCTGCGCCTCGGAGTACGGATACCACACCCGACCTGTTGGCGTGTCGCGATAACCCGGATTGACGATCTCGATGCCAATGGAGCTGGAGTTGAGCCAGGTACGCCCCATCCACTCGCTCTCTCCGGCGTGCCAGGAGCGCTTGTCTTCATCCACCAGCTTATAGATGGTTGCGCGGGCATCATCGCCAATCAGGTAGTGGCTGCTGACCTGGCCTTTGGTCAACAGCGCCAGCGAGCTTTGAAGGTTGGTAGCGGTGTAGTGCAGGACGACGAACTGGATACGATGATCGAAGTTCACCGATGGGTGGCTGGTATCCAGCCGCGGGCCACTCGCACAACCTGCGAGGGTGAGGAACAGTAGAGCAGTAACTAGAAATTTCATGGCAACAGACAGTACGCTAAAGACGATAATGCAACAGTGTAACGTACGGTTTGCCGGCCAGCGGCCGGCAATACAAAATCGAACAAATTTTCAGGCCGCCTGCACCTGGTTACGTCCGGCCGCCTTGGCTCGATACAACGCCTCGTCCGCGCGCTTGAGTGCCAGGTCGCTGCGCTCTCCAGGCTGGAACTGCGCCATGCCGATGGACATCGTAATGGTCACCCGCTCGCCCTTGAAGTGAAACGGGCACGCCTCGATGGCCGCCCGCAGGCGTTCGCCGAGTTCCAGCGCACCGCCCAACGCCGAATCCGGCATCAGCAGCACAAACTCCTCACCGCCAAACCGTGCGATAAAGTCCGTCGGGCGCAGGTGCTTGCTCAATACAGTGGCGATGATTTTCAGCACCTTGTCGCCCGCCAGATGGCCGTAGCTGTCATTGATGCGCTTGAAGTGGTCGAGGTCGAGCATCGCCAACGACAGGCTGTTGCCCTGTTGATGCCAGGTATTGACCTCGTACTCCAGGCGCTCGCTCCAGGCCGCACGATTGGGCAATCCAGTGAGCGGGTCGATCAAGGCTTTCTGGCGCTGCACCTCAAGGTGGTCCCGATAGCCCTGGGCCTCCTGCTCCATGCTCGCCACCCGCTCGGCCAAACCCTGCAACCGCGCGGCGACTTCATGTTCACGCTGGTCACGCTGCCTTTGATGCTCATCCATGGCACCCAACAGCCCCTCAAGATGACTTTCCAGCACTTGCTTGAGGTCATCGAGGTCGGCCGCTTCCTGGACACTGCTTTGCAAGCCATCCATCTGTTCACGGATTTGCGTGTCCATCTCGCGCGCGGCGCTGCGGCTGTCGGCGTGCCCGTCGCTGGCCGCCTGCAGGTTGCTCTGGAAGGCTTCCAGCCGCTCGTTGAGATGCTTGAGGTAGGCCTCGAACTCATGCTGGCCGCTATCGGTGATGGCCAGCATCAATACCGCCAGGTCATCGAGGATCGGTAGCAGTTCGTACCAATTCAGCCCTTGGGCCAGGCGTTCGCGCATGGCTTGCGCCTGGGGCCGGTGCCGCTCGGGCAGAGCGAGGTCGCCCAGCAGGCCGAGCAGGGTGTCTTCGATATGTTTGGCGACAGAGCTGTAGGACGGCTCGGGGGAATCGGGCAGGGCGTACAGCGCCTCAGGATCAACCTCTGCCGATTCGTCGTCCAGCACAGGCGGCAATGACAGACTGCCGATCTCGGCCGGTTGCGGCACCAGGGGCAGGACCTCGGGCGCAACTACCGCCGCAGCGACAGCCCGTTCAGGCAGCGGGGCAAGGCTCACTTCGACAGGTCGGGGCGGTTCCGGGGTTTCGATGGCGACCGCGAGCGTCTCGACGGGTGATAAGCGAGGAGCGCCATCCTCGGGCACTGATGCCACACGCTCATCCACATCAACCCGAGGCGCCACAGGCTGAGGTGCAGGTGCAGGTGCAGGTGCAGGTGCAACTTCAAGTACCGGCTGCTGCGGGGCCTGGGCTTGTGGCGCGAAGGCACGCAGGGCCTGGGCCAGCTCGGGCGCATCCTCAACCACCGGGGTGGCCGGGCTTGGTGCTACCGCAGGGGGTTGCCGGGAAGGCGGAGAAACAGCGGGCTCAACCGGCGCAACCTCTGTACCCGCCTCCTTGCCACCAAACAGGCGCTGCAACAAACCTGGACGAGCAGGTTCGTCATCCGACTCAAGATTACTCAGGGCCTGCCCTTGCAGACCGCTCAACTCACTGAGCAGCAGGGGAATTTCCCGCGCCTGGCCGACTCGGCTATCCAACTGCTTGGCAAAGCTCTTCAGCGGGCGACTGACTTCCCGGGGCAAGGGCAGGGCCTGTAATTGCGAGACCAAGGCGGTCAGCGCCGTACTGATCTGATCCACCCGCGTTTCACGGCGCTGCTCGGAGTCCAGCACGGCCTTTTCCAGGCGTGGCAACAAGGCGGCGAGCGCGGCGTCCATGTCATCGGTGCGCACCACATCGCGCATCTCTTTCATACACTGGTCCACGGCCCGATCCGTGCCTTCGGCCGCCAGCGTGCTGCGCACCAGCCCACGACGCAGCAAGTCGAGGCGCGCAGCCCAACGACGTTCGAGCTTTTCTTGTTGCTCGATGCTTAACAGGTATTTTTCTTTCCAGCGCTGGGCGTCGTCGCTCATGCAAGGGGTCCGCGAGGGCCGGGGCTCAACGCGGGTAATGCATCAGCCGTGAGCGAACCCGGCAGACGAATCTCTACCGCGACCGGCAGGTGATCGGAAATGGGCTGCGCCAGCACCTGCACGCGTTCCAGCGTCAGGGTCGGGCTTAACAGAATGTGATCTAGACAGCGTTGCGGACGCCAACTGGGGAACGTGGCTTCGACCTGCGGCGCCAGCAGCCCGAGGTCGCGCAGCGGAGAATTCTGCAACAGGTCGCTGGCGTGGGTGTTCATGTCCCCCATCAGCACCTGGTGTTTGTAATCGCCAATCAGCTCACGGATGTAGGCCAACTGCAGGGTCCGGGTACGCGCCCCCAGCGCCAGGTGCATCATGACCACCACCAGCGCCTCGGGCCCTTCGCCGAAGCGCACCAGAATCGCCCCGCGCCCTTTCGGGCCCGGCAGTGGATGGTCTTCGATCACCGAGGGCTTCAACCGGCTGAGCACGCCATTGCTGTGCTGGCCCAGTCGGCCGAGGTTGCGATTGAGTTGTTGGTACCAGTAAGGGAAAGCACCGAGCTGGGCCAGGTGTTCGACCTGATTGACGTAGCCTGAACGCAGGCTGCCACCGTCGGCCTCCTGCAGGGCCACCAGGTCGAAATCGCCCAGCAGGTCGCCAATCTTCTGCAGATTGCCGGCCCGACCGTTGTGGGGCAGCAGATGCTGCCAGCCCCGGGTCAGGTAGTGGCGGTACTTTTCGGTACTGATGCCTACCTGGATATTGAAGCTCAGTAAGCGCAGCCGGCTATCCGCCGGCAGGCCGGTGGACGTCAGGTGGTGTTCGTTGACCTGCGGATCATGCAGGCCAACCACTCGTTCAGTACCCCAGCGACGCATGGCGAGCCCCTTACTTGGCTGCGCGCTCTTTGGCGATCAACTGGTCGGCAACGTTCAGGGTCGCTTCAGGACCACCTGTGGAGCCCAGGTCAAAGCGGTACTTGCCGTTGACGATCAGGGTTGGAACGCCTTGCACGCCGTACTTCTGCGCAAGATCTTTGGCCTGTTTGATCTGGCCCTTGATGGCAAAGGAATTAAAGGTGGTCAGGAACTTGTCCTTGTCCACGCCCTGGGTGGCGAGGAAGTCAGCCATTTCCTCAGGCTTGGTCAGGCGCTTGCCTTGTTTCTGGATTGCCTCGAACACCGCGTTGTGGACCTTATGCTCCACACCCATGGCTTCCAGGGTCAGGAACATCTGGCCGTGGGCATCCCAAGGGCCGCCGAACATGGCCGGGAGGCGCTTGAAGTTCACGTCCGAAGGCAGCTTCTCGGCCCAAGGGTTGATGGTCGGCTCAAAAGAGTAGCAATGCGGGCAGCCATACCAGAACAGCTCTACGACTTCGATCTTGCCCGGCACGGAAACCGGCACCGGATTGGCCAATTCAACATAAGTCTTGCCCGCTTCAAGCGGCACATCGGCGGCTTGGGCGGTCATGCCGAACAGGCTGGCAGTGACGAGAGCGGCGCTGAGGATCAATTTACGCATGCTTTACTCCTGGACAAATAAAGTCGCCTCGCGCGACCTTTTTTATGACAGGTCTACACGGGCATGAGTTCGTTAGTGTAACGGTAGCGGCCACAAAAAAGGGCGGCCTCAGCCACCCTTTTTATGCTTGCATCGACGGATTAATCGAGCGTTAACGTTACCGCTGATGTACCCCCGGTCTTGCGCACCTTACTTGTGCAGGCCCTGGATGTAGCTGGCTACCGCTGCAATGTCTTCGTCACTCAGTTTGCGCGCAATCGTACGCATGGTCATTGCATCGCCATCGTTGGCACGGCCGGCTTCTTCCTTGCGGAAATCAGTCAGTTGCTTGGCAATGTACTGGGCGTGCTGGCCACCCAGGTGCGGGAAGCCTGCTGCGGCGTTACCCGAGCCATCCGGAGAGTGGCAGCCGGTACAGGCCGGCAGGCCTTTGTCGAGGTCGCCGCCACGGAACAGCTTTTCACCACGTTCGACCAGTTTTGGATCCGCCGCCCCCACGCTGCCTGCCTGGCTGGCGAAATACGCCGCGATATCCGACAGGTCCTGATCGTTGAGATTGGTCAGCATGCCGGTCATTTCCAATACCGTTCGCTTGCCGTCCTTGATGTCGTGCATCTGCTTGGTCAGGTATTTCTCACCCTGGCCCGCCAGTTTTGGAAAGTTGGGTAACGGACTGTTGCCATCCGCTCCATGGCAGGCACCACATACGGCGGCCTTTGTCTGGCCAGCAGTAGCGTCACCTGCAGCATGGGCAACACCAGTGATGCCCAAGGTCAACAGCAGACTCACGATCAATTTGTTCATCAGCTAATCCAATTACGGCTAAAGGTTATAGAGTTATGGACCGGGTCTACTCGCTCATCAAAACAATGATGGCCTGGTAATCCTCGGCACGGCATTCCATGCACAAACCACGCGGCGGCATCGCCTTGAAACCCTGGGTCACATGCTGCACCAGCGTATCCATGCCTTGCGCCAGCCTCGGCGCCCAGGCTGCCTGGTCACCCCGCTTGGGGGCCATTGGCAACTGCCCGGCATGACAAGCCGCACAAACGCGGTTGTACACAGCTTCCGGATCCTGTGTAGCCTGCGCACTGTAAAGTGGTATCAGGACACCGACAGCTAGCAGCCACTGGGTCATACGTCGACCTTTTCAGGGTTTGGAAGCGTTTTGCGTTCTAATGCGCAATAAAGGTCTATCGCTCCCGTGAACTTCATCCTTCGCTGGGACAAAGCACACACAAAATCTGCGGCATTATATACTGGCGCCACTGAAACGGGAACGACACTACTTGCCGCACCCATTCCCGGCACCGCCCACATCGGAAATCCCATGCAACTCAAGAACCCCATCCTCGGTCTGTGCCAACAGTCCACGTTCATGCTCAGCGCCGCCAAAGTCGACCAATGCCCCGACGACGAAGGCTTTGAAGTGGCCTTCGCCGGGCGCTCCAACGCCGGTAAGTCCAGCGCGCTCAACACCCTGACCCATGCCAGCCTGGCTCGCACCTCGAAAACCCCGGGCCGCACACAGCTGCTCAACTTCTTCAAGCTAGACGATGATCGGCGTCTGGTCGACCTGCCGGGCTACGGTTACGCAAAAGTACCTATCCCATTGAAGCTGCACTGGCAGCGTCACCTGGAAGCCTATCTGGGTGGCCGCGAAAGCCTGAAAGGGCTGATCCTGATGATGGATATCCGTCATCCAATGACCGATTTCGACCTGTTGATGCTCGATTGGGCGGTCGCCAGTGGCATGCCAATACATATTTTGCTGACCAAGGCCGACAAATTGACCTACGGCGCAGCCAAGAACACCTTGCTCAAAGTGCAGGCCGAAATCCGTAAGGGTTGGGGTGATGCGATCACTATCCAGCTGTTCTCGGCGCCCAAGCGCATGGGCCTGGAAGACGCCTATACCGTACTGGCAGGCTGGATGGAGCTGGCGGACAAGGGCGCGGAAATCGCCGAGTAACTTTTCTGCAGGCAAAAAAAACCCCGGACTTCGTATGGGGAGGGGAAGTTCGGGGTCCAAGTTCCGGACCGCTAGGGCGGGGTCCAGATATCTGCCAACACTTAACACAACATAGGAGCATTGAAGGGCTTCACCACCCATTCAGTAACTCTGAGTGACTTTTCATGGGTTAAGTTCCGGCGCCCGGAAAAACTATTGGAAATAACCCTCGGAGCTTTCCGATCTATAGGCAGTGCTGCGACGTCATGCCGCAGCACTGCCAGATGATCAGTGCGCCTGGTCCCAGTTATCGCCCACCCCGACTTCCACCAGCAGCGGCACATCCAGGCTCGCCGCACCGCTCATGTGCTCGCGAATCTTCTCGCTGACCTCAGCCACCAGGTCTTCGCGGACCTCCAGTACCAATTCATCGTGTACCTGCAGGATGACCTTGGCGTCCAACCCCGACTCCGTCAGCCAGTTGTCGACCTTGACCATGGCTTTCTTGATGATATCGGCGGCAGTGCCCTGCATCGGCGCGTTGATCGCGGTACGTTCTGCGCCCGCGCGCTCCTGGGGCTTGTTGGAGTGGATATCCGGCAGATACAGGCGGCGCCCGAACAGGGTTTCCACATAGCCCTGGTCGGATGCCTGGGCACGGGTGCGCTCCATGTACTCGCGCACCCCTGGGTAGCGGGCAAAGTACACATCGATGTAGGCCTTGGCCGTCTTGGTATCGACGCCAATATCCTTGCCCAACTTCTGCGCGCCCATGCCGTAGATCAGGCCGAAGTTGATCGCCTTGGCGCTACGGCGCTGGTCGGACGTGACCTCACCCAGCTCGACCTTGAACACCTCGGCCGCCGTGGCCGTGTGTACATCCAGGTTGTCGCGGAAGGCGTTGAGCAAGCCCTCGTCCTTGGACAGGTGCGCCATGATCCGCAGCTCGATCTGCGAGTAGTCCGCCGCCAGCAGCTTGTAGCCCTTGGGCGCAACGAACGCCTGGCGGATCCGCCGGCCTTCGGCGGTGCGCACCGGGATGTTCTGCAGGTTCGGATCACTGGACGACAAACGCCCGGTAGCGGCCACGGCCTGATGATAAGAGGTGTGGATCCGCCCCGTGCGCGGGTTGATCTGCTCGGGCAAACGGTCGGTGTAGGTGCTTTTGAGTTTGCTCATGCTGCGGTACTGCATCAGCACCTTAGGCAATGGATAGTCATCTTCGGCCAACTTGGCCAGCACTTCCTCGGCGGTAGAGGCCTGGCCCTTGCCAGTCTTCTTCAACACCGGCAGCCCGAGTTTTTCGTAGAGGATTGCCCCCAATTGCTTGGGCGAACCCAGGTTGAACTCCTCGCCGGCGATCTCATACGCCTGACGCTCCAGTTCCACCATCTTGTTGCCCAGCTCGATGCTCTGCACGCCGAGCAGCGCGGCATCTACCAGGGCACCCTGGCGCTCGATCCGCGCCAGTACCGGCACCAATGGCATCTCGATATCCGTCAGCACACTGGCCAGGCTCGGCAAGGCGCAGAGTTGTTCGTACAGGGCCAGGTGCAGGCGCAGGGTCACATCGGCATCTTCAGCAGCGTAGGGGCCGGCCTGCTCCAGGGCAATCTGGTCGAAGGTCAGCTGTTTGGCGCCTTTGCCGGCGATGTCCTGGAAGCTGACGGTGTCATGCTCCAGGTACTTCTTCGCCAGGCTGTCCATGTCGTGCCGGGTCGCGGTGGAGTTCAGCACGTAGGATTCGAGCATGGTGTCGAAGGCGATGCCGCGCACGGTGATGCCGTGCGCCGGGTCGCCGCCAATGGCGCAATTGGCCAGGATATTCATGTCGAACTTGGCGTGCTGACCGACCTTGAGCTTGTTAGGGTCTTCCAGCAGCGGCTTGAGAGCCAACAACACCGTATCGCGGTCCAGTTGCTCGGGCACGCCGATGTAGGAATGGGTGAGCGGGATGTAGGCCGCTTCATTGGCCTGCACCGCAAATGAAACCCCCACCAGTTGCGCCTGCTGGGCGTCGACACCGGTGGTTTCGGTATCAAAGGCAAACAACTTCGCGTCATTGAGTTTTTTCAGCCAGACGTCAAAGCGAGCCTGGTCGAGGATGGTCTCGTACTGCGCTTCGACCGGGGCCACAGGCGCTTGGGCCGCAACTGCAACCTGAGCCGGTGCAACGTCAGCGGCAGCCTTGAGCTCGACCCGCTTGGCATCACGCTGAAGCTCATCGATCCAGCTCTTGAACTCCAGCAGGGTGTACAGCTCAAGCAGCTTCTCGCGATCCGGCTCGATCAGGTGCAAGTCTTCCAGGCCAACATCCAGGGGCACGTCGACCTTGATGGTCGCCAACTGGTAGGACAGGAACGCCATCTCTTTGTGCTCTTCCAGCTTGGCCGGCAGGGTCTTGGCCCCACGGATCGGCAAGCTCGGGACAATATCGAGCTGCTCGTAAAGCTCTTTCAATCCGCCGTTCACACCGACCAGCAGTCCCGAAGCGGTCTTAGGACCGATACCGGGAACACCCGGGATGTTGTCGGAGGAATCACCCATCAGCGCCAGATAGTCGATGATCTGCTCGGGAGCGACACCAAATTTCTCCTTTACGCCGTCCACATCCATGGCACTACCGGTCATGGTGTTGACCAAGGTAATGTGCCCATCGACCAACTGCGCCATGTCCTTGTCACCCGTGGAGATCACCACCGGGCGGTCGGCAGCCGCACTGCTGCGGGCCAGGGTGCCGATCACGTCGTCGGCCTCGACACCTTCGACACACAGCAGCGGGAAGCCCAGGGCGATCACGCTCTGGTGCAGCGGCTCGATCTGCACGCGCATGTCATCGGGCATGCTCGGGCGGTTGGCCTTGTATTCGGCGTACATGTCATCGCGAAATGTCCCGCCCTTGGCGTCGAACACTACCGCGAACGGGCTGTCCGGGTACTGCTTGCGCAGGCTTTTGAGCATGTTCAACACGCCCTTGACCGCACCGGTCGGTAGGCCTTTGGATGTAGTCAGCGGCGGCAGCGCGTGGAAGGCGCGGTACAGATATGAAGAACCGTCCACCAGGACGAGGGGGGCTTGGCTCATGAGCAGGATCAACCTTTTCGGCGGGTCTGGCGCTAGAATAGCCGGACCATTGACAACAAAGGGACAAGGTTATCATGCGCACATTCAATCGCCTGCTGTTGACCGGCCTGATTGCACTCGCTCCGATGGCTGCCATAGCGGCAGACGATGCTCCTTCGGGCGATCCGGAAGTCACCATTCGCACGGAAGGCGACAAGACCATCCAGGAATTCCGCCAAAACGGCTTCCTGTACGCAATCAAGGTAACGCCCAAGGGCGGCAAACCGTATTTTCTGGTGCGCGCGGACGGAACCGATGCGAACTTCATCCGCTCGGACCAGCCGGATATGCTGATCCCGTCATGGAAGATCTTCGAATGGAAATGATTTCTTAATTTTAATCGGCGCTGCGGCCCGCGGCGCCCGTACTGGCAGTTTTAACCATGTCTGTGTTCACCCCCCTGGCTCGGCCCGAGCTGGAAACCTTTCTCGCCCCTTACGGGCTCGGCCGCCTGCTCGATTTCCAGGGGATTGCCGCTGGTAGCGAAAACACCAACTTCTTTATCAGCCTGGAACAGGGCGAATTTGTCCTGACACTGGTTGAACGCGGCCCCGTGGACGAAATGCCGTTCTTCATCGAACTGCTCGACGTACTCCACGACGCCGACCTGCCCGTGCCTTACGCCCTGCGCACCACCGACGGCGTGGCCCTGCGCGAATTGGCAGGCAAGCCGGCGCTGCTGCAACCGCGCCTGGCGGGCAAGCACATCCAGGACGCCAACGCCCAGCATTGCGTGCAAGTAGGCGAGTTGCTCGGCCACTTGCACCTGGCCACCCAGGGCGACAAGGTGCTGGAGCGCAAGACCGATCGTGGGTTGGATTGGATGCTCGAGGAGGGCGCGCAGCTGATTTCGCACCTCGACGCCCACCAGCAGCAGCTGTTGCAAACGGCACTGGATGAAATCCAGCAACACAAGGAACAGATCCTCACGCTGCCCCGCGCCAACCTCCACGCCGACCTGTTTCGCGACAACGCGATGTTCGAAGGCACCCACCTGACTGGGTTGATCGACTTCTACAACGCGTGCTCCGGGCCGATGCTGTACGACGTGGCGATTGCCCTGAATGACTGGTGCTCGGACGCCGCCGGGGTGATCGACGGCCATCGCGCCCGCGCACTGCTGGGCGCCTACGCGGCACTGCGGCCGTTCAGCGCCAAGGAAGCCGAGCTGTGGCCGACCATGTTGCGCGTGGCGTGTGTGCGGTTTTGGCTGTCACGGCTGATTGCTGCCGAGTCATTTGCCGGGCAGGACGTGCTGATTCACGATCCAGTGGAGTTCCAGCAACGACTGGAGCAGCGCCAGCAGGCCACTCTCCAACTGCCGCTCGCCCTCTGACGCTGTGGGAGCGGGCTTGCCCGCGATGAGGGCGTGTCAGTCGCCTATCAGCGCCTGATACACCGCTATCGCGGGCAAGCCCGCTCCCACAGGGGTTCTATGTCGTCGGTTACAACGACTCCAGGCACCCTGCCAAATCGTTACCCAGTTTCTCCAGCAACTGCTCATACCCCTGGCCCGTGGCCGGGGTGTAGCCGCCCAGGGCATCCAACTCCGCCAGTTTCACCGGCAGGCCAGCCACCAGGGTCTCGGCCAGGCGCGGGCGCAAGGGTGGCTCGCTGAACACGCAGGTCTTGCCCACTTCCTGCAAGCGGGTGCGCATCGCCGCCACATGCTGGGCGCCGGGTTGTACCTCGGCGGCCACGCTGAACACGCCGGTGTGCTTGAGGCCGTAGGCATCTTCAAAGTAGTCGAAGGCTTCGTGGAACACGAAGTAAGGCTTGCCGGCGATCCCCGTCAGGCGCGCTTTCAAACGCAGGTCCAAGGCGTCCAGGCGCCCGTTGAACACTTGCAGGTTGCTCTGGTAGCGCTCTGCGTTGGCGGGGTCAGCCGCGCTCAAGTCCGCCGCCATCCTGGCCGCAATCACCCGCGCATTCACCGGCGACAACCACAAGTGGGCATCCAGGCTGCCGGGGCGATGATCGTGATCATGATCGTCGGCTTCTTCGCCATGGGAGTGATGATCTTCGGCGAAATGCCGCAGCTTCAGGCCCGGCAGTTCCTGCACGGCCACTGTGGGCAAGTTGCGACCCTTGAGGACCCGTGGCAGGAAGCCTTCCATGTCCGGACCGATCCAATACAGCAGATCCACCGATTGCACACGCCGTACGTCGGATGGGCGCAATGCGTAGTTATGCGGCGAGGCTCCCGGAGGCAGCAACACCTCTGGAACCGCCACGCCGTCCTGCACAGCGGCGGCAATCAGCTGTAAGGGTTTGATGCTGGTGAGCACCCGAACCTCGGCCTGGGCAGCCCCGGCAATCAATAAACTGGTGACAAATACGACAAAAACGGCAAAAAGTCGGGACACGATAAGCACTCAAGTCAGCAGGAACGGGTAACATAATAACGTCTCTCACAAATATCTGTCGCCGCTCATGCCTAAAACACCGCTTGCCAGCCGTCCCCACGACCACTCTCACTGCGTGCACAACGCACTGTCGGAGGCCGATGCCCTGTGCGCACGCCAAGGCCTGCGCCTGACCGCCCTGCGTCGGCGGGTGCTGGAACTGGTGTGGCAGAGCCACAAGCCACTGGGTGCCTACGACATTCTCGGCGTGCTCAGCGAGCAGGACGGTCGCCGCGCCGCGCCGCCCACGGTGTACCGTGCGCTAGACTTCCTGCTGGAAAATGGCCTGGTGCACCGCATCGCCTCGTTGAACGCGTTTGTCGGCTGCAACCACCCGGAACATGCGCATCAGGGCCAGTTCCTGATCTGCCGCGAATGCCACGCCGCCATCGAACTTGAACAAAAAAGCATCAGCGACGCGATTATCAAGAGTGCCGGCGATGTCGGCTTCCGAGTCGAAGGGCAGACCGTCGAAGTGGTTGGCATCTGCTCGGGCTGCCAGGGGGCTTGATGAGCACTGCGCTGATCCGCCTGGAACAGGTCGGCGTCACGTTCGCCGACCAGAACGTGCTGGACAACATTGACCTGAGCGTCGAGCCGGGGCAGATCGTCACCCTGATCGGCCCCAACGGCGCCGGCAAGACCACCCTCGTACGCGCGGTACTGGGGCTGCTCAAGCCCGATAGCGGCAGTGTCTGGCGCAAGCCCAAGCTGCGCATCGGCTACATGCCGCAAAAACTGCACGTCGATCCGACCTTGCCGCTCTCGGTACTGCGTTTCCTGCGCCTGGTACCGGGCGTGGACCGCACTCGCGCCCAGGCTGCGCTCAAGGAAGTGGGTGCCGAGCAGGTCATCGACAGCCCGGTCCAAAGCATCTCCGGCGGCGAAATGCAGCGCGTGCTGCTGGCCCGCGCCCTGCTGCGCGAACCCGAATTGCTGGTGCTCGATGAACCGGTGCAGGGCGTCGACGTCGCCGGCCAGGCCGAGCTCTACAGCCTGATCACCCGCCTGCGCGACCGGCATGGCTGCGGCGTGCTGATGGTGTCCCATGACCTGCACCTGGTGATGAGCACCACCGACCAAGTGGTCTGCCTCAATCGCCACGTCTGCTGCTCCGGCCACCCGGAGCAGGTCAGCGGCGACCCGGCCTTCGTCGAGCTGTTCGGCAAAAACGCCCAGAGCCTGGCGATCTACCACCACCGTCACGACCATGCCCACGACCTGCATGGCGCCGTGGTCGCCGATCCGACTGCCCCTCATACCCACGTCCACGGAGATGGCTGCAAGCATGGCTGATTTTCTGCTCTACGCCCTGCTTGCAGGCTTGGCTCTGGCGCTGGTGGCGGGCCCGTTGGGTTCGTTCGTGGTCTGGCGACGCATGGCCTACTTTGGCGACACCTTGTCCCACGCCGCCTTGCTCGGCGTGGCCCTGGGCTTTTTGCTGGACGTCAGCCCGACCATTGCCGTGACCGTCGGCTGCCTGCTGCTGGCGGTGCTGCTGGTGACCCTGCAACAGCGCCAGCCACTGGCCTCGGACACGCTGCTGGGGATCCTCGCGCCGAGCACCTTGTCCCTGGGCCTGGTGGTGCTGAGCTTTATGCATGAAGTGCGGATCGACCTGATGGCCTATCTGTTCGGCGACCTGCTGGCCATCAGCCCCACGGACCTCGCCTGGATTCTCGGCGGCAGCGCTGCGGTACTGATTCTGCTGGTAGCCCTGTGGCGGCCGCTGCTGGCAATTACCGTCCACGAACAGCTGGCCACTGTCGAAGGCCTGCCCGTACCAGCGCTGCGCATGACCCTGATGTTGCTGATCGCGGTGGTGATTGCTGTCGCAATGAAGATAGTCGGCGTATTGTTGATCACGTCGCTATTGATCATCCCCGCCGCCGCCGCCCAGCGTCATGCACGCTCGCCGGAACAGATGGCGGTTGGCGCCAGTTTGCTGGGGATGCTTGCCGTGTGTGGTGGCCTGGCACTGTCCTGGTTCAAGGACACCCCGGCCGGGCCGTCGATTGTGGTCACGGCCGCCGCACTGTTTCTGCTGAGTTTTGTCCTGCCCCGTCGAGGGGTGTAGACTTGCTCGCTTTTTGCGCAATTAGAGAGTCGCAGGAATGAAGCCGTTCACCTCCCGTTATCTGCTCCTTGCCGCATTTTCCCTGCTGCTGGGCGCCTGCCAAAGCACCCCGCCCGTCGCCCCCGAGGTGCCGGATGCGCGCGCTGTGGCCATTGCACAGCTGGAACAAAACCTGGCCAGCAGTGAGCTGGCCACCGCCGAGGACCAACTCGCCGCGTTGCAGGCCCAATCGCCCGACGACCCGGCACTCGAGCCGTATCAGCGCCAACTGGCCGAGGCCTATTTGCAGCGCAGCCAGATCGTCCTGCAAAAAGGCGATGTCAACGCCGCCGCTACGGCCTTGAGCCGCGCCCGGGCGTTGATGCCCAAGGCTCCCGCGCTGACCGGTGGGGTCAACAACGCCATCGCCCACGCGCGCAAGGCCGAGCTGGATAAAGCCGAAGCCGCCCTGAAAGCTGCCGAAGCCAAGCCGCCAGCCAAGGTCATCGACCCCACCGCCGAAAGCACCACGGTGGCGCTGAACCTCACGGATATCCAGGAATTGCGCCATCAACTGGATGCCATCGCCACCGATGTGGTGAATTACCAGTGTGATGTGAGCATCCAGGTGCCGCGCACCGAGGATTACCCGTGGTTGAGCACGCTGCTGACTAAACGGGTGAAGCGGATTGATTCAGGGTACGACCTGAAGATTCATCGGCAGATCCTCAGGCATATTCCGGCGCAGGTTGTGTTGATTCCGCGTAAAGCCGACTGAAGCCAATCGCGGGCAGTGCGACGATTCGACTTGCCCGCGATGGCGCCCTATCAAACTACCAATGACTTAAGCCGGAACCGCCTTGGCCCTAGGCTCGCGTTCCCAGACCCGATGCTGGGCAATCGCCGCAATAAACGCCTTCAACGCCTTGGCATCCCCGCCGACAATCAACCCCGCATCCGCCTCCAGCTTGAGCACCTGCAGCAACTGCTTCGCCTCACCCGCCAAGGCAATCGCCTTCAAATGCTTGTACGCCTCCAGCAGGTAATGCAATGCAACGCCACGCCGTCGCCGCTCAACGCCTGGATCGACTTCGCCCCACCCGGCACAAACACCGCATCAAACGCGACTGACGGCAGGCCTTCCATCGAGGCATCCACCGCCAGGCTCTTGCCATCGGCGGTGGTCACCGGCGCCGAGGTCGGCCCAAGCAACTTGGCATGGGCGCCTTCTGCGGCCAGCGCCTTTTTCAGCGCGGCAATCGCGGCACCATCCACACCATTGGCCGCCAGGATCGCCACCTTGCGCGTCTTGATATCCCCCGACAGCAGGTTGGCCTGGCTCAAGGCCGGCGAACGCTCCGGCGCAGTCTTGCGCACCGGCACGGTGCCTTTTTTCGGCGCCGGCAGGCCCAGGTTCTCGGCCACGCGCTTGGCCAGGCCCAGGTCGATATTGGCCAGGATCTCATTGACCTGACGCGCGCGGATAAACTCACGCTCGACCTTGCCCAGCTCAAAGCTGTAGGCCGCGATGATGTGCTCCTGCTCGTGCTTGCTCATGCTGTTGAAGAACAGGCGTGCCTGGGAAAAATGGTCGCTGAACGATTCACTGCGCTCACGGATCTTGTGCGCGTCGATGCGCTCCGGGTACGACTCGAAACCGCCGTCCTGTGCTGCCGGCGGGGTTTCTTTCGGCCAGCCGCCATCAATAGAGTTCGGCTCATAGGACGCGCGGCCTTTATCGACGGTGCTGCGGTGCATGGCATCGCGCTGGTTGTTATGCAGGGGCGTCAGCGGCTGGTTGATCGGCAACTGGTGAAAGTTCGGGCCACCTAGACGGCTGATCTGTGTGTCGGTGTAGGAAAACAACCGACCTTGCAGCAGCGGATCATTGGAGAAGTCGATACCCGGCACGATGTGGCCTGGGCAGAACGCGACCTGTTCAACTTCAGCGAAGAAGTTGTCCGGGTTGCGATTAAGCACCATCTTGCCTAGCGGGGTGATGGGCACCAACTCTTCCGGAATCAACTTGGTCGGGTCGAGGATATCGAAATCGAACGCGTGCTCCTTATCTTCCGGAATCACCTGTACGCCCAGTTCCCACTCCGGGTAATCGCCCATCTCGATCGCATCCCACAGATCGCGACGGTGGTAGTCGGTATCTTTACCGGCCAATTTTTGCGCTTCGTCCCACACCAGGGAGCAGGTACCCGCTGTCGGGCGCCAGTGGAATTTGACGAAGTTGGATTGACCCTCGGCATTCACCAGACGGAACGTGTGCACCCCAAAACCCTGCATGCTGCGCAGGCTTTTTGGAATGGCGCGGTCGGACATCGCCCAGATCACCATGTGCGCCGATTCCGGCTGCAGCGAGACAAAATCCCAGAACGTATCGTGAGCCGAGCCGCCGGTAGGAATTTCGTTGTGCGGCTCAGGCTTTACCGCATGCACGAAGTCAGGAAACTTGATCGCGTCCTGAATGAAAAATACCGGCATGTTGTTGCCCACCAGGTCGAAGTTGCCTTCGTCAGTGAAGAACTTCACGGCAAAGCCGCGCACGTCACGCACCGTATCGCCTGAACCACGCGGGCCCTGCACTGTGGAAAAACGCGTGAACACCGGGGTTTTACGGCCTGGGTCACGCAGGAAACCCGCCTTGGTCAGCGCCGAATGGTTTTCATAGGTCTGGAAGTAGCCATGGGCGCCAGTGCCGCGGGCGTGCACGATGCGCTCCGGGATACGTTCATGGTCAAAGTGCGTGATTTTTTCACGCATGATGAAATCTTCCAGCAACGAAGGCCCCCGGGCGCCGGCTTTCAGGGTGTTCTGGTTATCGGAGATTTTCACCCCCTGGTTGGTGCGCAGCGCCCGGCCAGTGGCGTCGGAACGGAATTTTTCCAGGCTTTGCAGCTTGGCATTGGTGTTGCCACGGTCCAGGGTATCGGTGCCTGCAAGCTCGCTCTTGGGCGGCGTAGCGGGTTTTTTGGTACTCATCAGACAAAACTCCTCGTTTGCGTAGGCCAGAGCGGTCCCTGGCTCGTGTGAGCAAAACCCCGGGCACGGCACCCGGGAAATCGAGTTGCTTAAGTAGTGACTGACGGGATTTTTTACCGTTCCTTTTTTATGACCTTTGATCGCGTTATTGCCAAATCGCTGGTTGAATACGAAATAAATGCTAAGAAACGCTATACGGACAGGCTAAAATGCGCGCCCGGCTAACCGCTGATCCCTTTTCAATGCGCCCCACAAGGTTCGCTACGTGATCGAGTTTCATAACGTCCATAAAACCTACCGGGTCGCCGGCAAGGATATTCCCGCACTGCACCCCACCAGCCTGCGCGTCGAGAACGGCCAGGTGTTTGGCCTCATCGGCCATTCCGGCGCGGGAAAAAGTACCCTGCTGCGCCTGATCAATCGTCTGGAAGAGCCTTCGGGCGGCCAGATCAAGGTCGATGACGAAGAAGTCACCGCCCTGGATGCCAACGGCCTGCGCCGTTTCCGCCAGCAGGTCGGGATGATCTTCCAGCACTTCAACCTGCTGGCCTCCAAGACCGTCGCCGACAACGTCGCGCTGCCACTGACCCTGGCGGGCGAACTGTCGCGCCGCGAGATTGATGCGCGCGTGGCCGAGCTGCTGGACCGGGTCGGCCTCGCAGACCATGCCAAGAAGTACCCGGCGCAGTTGTCCGGCGGCCAGAAGCAGCGCGTCGGTATCGCCCGCGCCCTGGCCACCAAACCGAAAATCCTGCTGTGCGACGAAGCCACCAGTGCCCTCGACCCGCAGACCACCGCCTCGGTCCTGCAACTGCTGGCCGAGATCAACCGCGAGTTGAAGCTGACCATCGTGTTGATCACCCATGAAATGGACGTGATCCGCCGTGTCTGCGACCAGGTCGCCGTGATGGACGCCGGGGTGATTGTCGAGCAAGGCCCGGTGGCCGACGTGTTCCTGCACCCCAAGCACCCGACCACCAAGCGTTTTGTGCAGGAAGCCGAGCAGGTCGATGAAGGCGAGCAGCGTGATGTGTTCGCCCATGTGCCAGGCCGCATCGTGCGCCTGACGTTCCAGGGCGAAGCGACCTACGCGCCACTGCTGGGTACCGTCGCCCGCGAAACGGGTGTGGACTACAGCATCCTCGCCGGTCGTATCGACCACATCAAAGATACCCCTTACGGGCAACTGACCCTGGCCATCACCGGCGGTGACATGGAAGCGGCGTTCGCGCGCTTTACCGCAGCCGATGTGCATATGGAGGTCCTGCGTTAATGGACGTGCTACTGCATTACTTCGACAACGTCGACTGGGCTGATATCTGGGTTGCCACCAGCGACACCATGCTGATGCTCAGCACCTCGCTGTTTTTCACCGTGCTGGTCGGCCTGCCACTGGGCATCCTGCTGTTTCTTTTCAGCCCACGGCAGTTGCTGGAGCAGAAAACCACTTATGCCGCCCTGGCATTCGTGGTCAACGCTATCCGCTCTCTGCCGTTTATCATTCTGTTGATCGTGATGATCCCCACCACGGTGTTCCTCACCGGCACTTCGCTGGGCGTCGCCGGTGCGATTCCACCGCTGGTGGTAGGCGCTTCGACGTTCTTCGCACGGCTGGTGGAAACCGCCCTGCGCGAGGTCGATCGCGGCATCATCGAGGCGACCCAGGCCATGGGCGCCACCACACGGCAGATCATCACCAAGGCGCTGCTGCCCGAGGCAAAGCCGGGCATCATTGCTGCAATCACCGTGACCGCCATTGCCCTGGTGGGCTACACCGCCATGGCGGGTGTGGTGGGGGCCGGCGGTCTGGGCGACCTGGCGATCCGTTATGGCTACCAGCGCTTCCAGGATGACGTCATGGTCGTGACCGTGGTGATGTTGATTGTGCTGGTGCAGATTCTGCAAACCATCGGCGATAAGCTGGTGACACACTACTCTCGAAAATAAAGGCGATTGCCGGCCCCCGCCGGCAGATGCCCGAACAAGGAGCTTGTTGGATGAAAAAACTACTGGTTGCTTTCGCCGCGGTTGCCGCGTTTTCCGCCCATGCCGCCGAGACCCTGACGGTCGCCGCCACACCGGTGCCGCACGCGGAAATCCTTGAATTCGTGAAGCCGGCCCTGGCCGCGCAAGGCGTGGACCTGAAGGTCAAGGTGTTCACCGACTACGTGCAGCCGAACGTACAAGTGGCCGAGAAGCGCCTGGACGCCAACTTCTTCCAGCACCAGCCGTACCTGGATGAGTTCAACAAGGCCAAGGGCACCCACTTGGTCAGCGTCGCCGGCGTGCACCTGGAGCCACTGGGCGCGTACTCCAGCAAGTACAAGACCCTGGCCGAGCTGCCGAACGGTGCCAATGTAGTGATCCCTAACGACGCCACCAACGGCGGCCGCGCGCTGTTGCTGCTGGCCAACCAGGGCCTGATCACCTTGAAGAACCCGACCGATATCCTGTCGACCATCAAGGACATCACCGGCAACGAAAAAGGCCTGAAATTCCGCGAACTGGAAGCCGCCACCCTGCCGCGCGTGCTGACCCAGGTCGACCTGGCGCTGATCAACACCAACTACGCCCTGGAAGCCAAGCTGGACCCTTCCAAGGATGCCCTGGCGATCGAAGGCAACGACTCGCCTTACGTCAACATCCTGGTGACCCGCGAGGACAACAAGGATTCGGACGCGGTGCAGAAGCTGGTCAAAGCCCTGAAGACCCCGGAAGTGAAGAAATTCATCAACGAGAAGTACAAAGGCGCGATCCTGCCGGCGTTCTGATCGGTCTCCAACACACCGCAGATCAGAATGTGGGAGCAGCTTTATGTGGGAGCGGGCTTGCTCGCGATGCAGGCGCCGCGGTGTATCAGTTACACCGCGGTGATGCTATCGCGAGCAAGCCCGCTCCCACATTTGTTTTGTATGGTCAGCAAAATAGCCGTTCGGCTCAGTTGCGCTGCAACAACCCTGGCAACTGCGCCACCAGCTTCTGGTTGTTCAACGGCGCACGAATAAACCCGCGCTGGGTGCCGTCCGGGCCGATCAACGCCAGGTTGCCGCTATGGTCGACGGTGTAGTTCGGCTTGCTGGTATCCGCCGGAATGAACGGAATGCTCACGGCATTCGAGACCTTCTGCACCTCTTCCACATTCGCCCCGGTCAGGCCTGCAAATTGCGGATCGAAGTAGCTCAGGTATTGCTTGAGCTGAGTCGGCGTGTCGCGATGCGGGTCAAC
The DNA here is from genome assembly GCF_012985595.1 of Pseudomonas sp. WS 5411. Taxonomy (NCBI): domain Bacteria; kingdom Pseudomonadati; phylum Pseudomonadota; class Gammaproteobacteria; order Pseudomonadales; family Pseudomonadaceae; genus Pseudomonas; species Pseudomonas sp. WS 5411. The sequence goes on along the minus strand of NZ_JAARMC010000007.1, from coordinate 145,827 downwards.
GCTGACCAGGATCACCTGCAGCTTATCCACCACGTCCTTGGGCAGCTCGCTCTTGATTTGCCGCAGCTGGGCGAGGGTGGTCGGGCAAATGTCCGGGCAGAAGGTGTAGCCAAAGAACAGCACGCTCCACTTGCCCTTCAACTCATTGACCAGTACCGGCTGGCCGTCCTGGTTGGTCATGGTCACAGGCGGCAGCTGGCGGCTTTGCGGCAGCAGGATAATGCCCGCGTCGATCAATGCCGTGGGGTCGCCCTGGCCCTTGCCAGACAGCACTTTGTTGACGGTCAGGCCCATGATCAACGCCACCAGGGCCACCAGGATAAAGACAGTTTTTTGAGTTCGAGTCATAGGTTCAACAATAAGTAGTGGTCTACGAGCAGGGCGATAAATAGCAAAAACAGGTACCAGATAGAGTACTTGAAGGTATTGATCGCCGCGTGCGGCCGACTGCCACGGTACAGCACCCAGGCCCATTGCAGAAAGCGCGCGCCCAGAACCAGCGCACACCCCAGGTACAACAGCCCGCTCATATGGATCACATAAGGCATCAGGCTCACCGCCAGCAGCGCGAAGGTGTAGAGCAGGATATGCACCTTGGTGTAGTGCTCGCCGTGGGTCACCGGCAGCATCGGGATATCGGCCTTGGCGTACTCCTCCTTGCGATGGATGGCCAGGGCCCAGAAGTGCGGTGGGGTCCAGGCGAAGATAATCAGCACCAGCAACAACGGCTCGGCACTCACATGCCCGGTGACCGCCACCCAACCGAGCAACGGCGGCGCCGCGCCGGCCAGGCCGCCGATCACGATGTTCTGCGGCGTCGCCCGCTTGAGAAAACCGGTGTAGATCACCGCATAGCCCAGCAGCGAGGCCAATGTCAGCCAGGCCGCCAGTGGGTTGGTAAACGCCAGTAACAAGCCCAGCCCGGCCACCGCCAGCGCCAGGGCAAATGTCAGCGCGGCGGCCGGCGACACCCGGCCTTCCGCCAGCGGCCGCTTATGGGTGCGGGCCATCAGCGCGTCGATGCGCCGGTCCACCACATGGTTGACCGCTGCCGCGCCACCGGCACACAGGGCAATCCCCAGGTTGCCGAAGATCAGCACCGTCCACGGCACCCCGGCGCGGGTGGCGAGAAACATACCCACCAGCGAGGTGATCAACATCAGCACCACCACCTTGGGCTTGGTCAGCTCCAGGTAGTCGCGCCAGATCGCCTGGCTGTGACGCTCGCCAATCAAGGTCGCCATGGCATCTCTCCTTTAAGGGTAATCAGACCCGACACGTGCTTGCGCGGGCTGAAGCGCCAACCGAACGGCACTTGATGGCGGACCCGCACCAGGCTGGTACGGGCGTGGTAATTGACCAGCACCAGGGTCAGCAGCAACGCTGCACCGCCGGCGTTATGGGCGACCGCCACCGGCAGCGGCAAATGAAAGTACACATTGCTCAGGCCCAGGCCGATCTGCACGGCCAGGGCGACCAGCAGCAGGCCCGCCAGGCGGGTCATGCCCACCGCCTTGAGCTGCCAGGCCAGGCCCAGCAGCGCCACAGTCACCACCAGCGCGCCCAGGCGATGGGTCAGGTGAATCGCCGTACGCGCATCACTGTCCAGTTGCCCGCCCAGATAGTTGGGGCCGATATGCTGGGTCAGGTGAAAGCCATTGGCAAAATCCGCCGCCGGCCACCACTCGCCATGGCAGGTCGGCAAGTCGATACAGGCCACCGCCGCATAGTTGGAACTGACCCAGCCACCGAGGGCGATCTGCCCGATCACCAGCACCAGGCCGGCGGTGGCCCAATACTGCAAACGCCGGGGCACGATCAGTGCCGGCAACACCCCGGACAGACGCAGGGTCAACAGAAACAACAGGCTTAACGTCGCGAAGCCACCCAGCAAATGCCCAGTGACCACCTGCGGCCAGAGCTTGAGCGTCACCGTCCACATGCCAAAGGCTGCCTGGGCAAACACCACAACCAGCAGGAACAGCGGCAGCTTCAACGGCTGCCCCGGATGCCGGCGATGGGTCCAGGCGCGGGTGGCCAACAGCGCGATCAACAACCCCAGGGTGCCCGCCGCATAGCGATGGACCATCTCGTTCCAGCCCTTGTCGGCCTCCACCGGCGTGTCCGGGAAGTGCAACTCGGCATGGGCCAACTGGGCCTCGCTTTTCGGCACGCTGATAAAGCCATAGCAACCCGGCCAGTCCGGGCAACCGAGGCCGGCATGGGTCAGGCGCGTGTAGGCGCCCAGCAGCACCACAATCAGCGCCAGCAGGGTGGCAAACAGCGCGAGGCGAAATCCAGGTTTGGCCATGACGATGCCCTTATCCGATATTCGACAGTTTCAGCAGGTGGCGCAGGTCGTTGAGCAGATCCTTGCCCTTGACCCGCGCGTCATAGCGCAGCACCAGGTTGCCGTGGGGGTCAACGATCCACAGTTGCGCATCGCCCGGCGCGGCGGCATTTTGCTTGAAGGTCGGCAGGTCCAGGGGCAAGCGCCGCAATTGCGGGTATTCGGCTTTGAGCTTGGCCTCGTACGCGGCGCTGACCGGCTGCGCACTGGCCAGGGCATGGCTGGCACGGGACGCATCACGCCCCAGGCCGATCTGCAGCTGGCGTGCGAGGTAGACCAACTGCTGGCAATCGGCGGCGCAGGCCGCGGGTGCGGTCACCAGCAATTGCCAGCGCCCCTCGTCGGCCTGTACGCCGATATCGGCGCGGGTCTGGCCGTTGCCGATCATCTCGCCATGATCACTGCGGTTATCCGGCACCCAGAACTGCCACTTGTACATCAGGGTCGCCAGCACCATCGGGCCGATCACCATCAGCAGGATCAGGATCAGTTGCCAGCGCCCCTTGCTGCGATTGGGTGCCGCTGGCGTGTCAGACATGTTGAGTGGATTCATGGCCGCTCCCATGGTGCTTCTCCCTTGCGTTGTGCCAGCCGAGGTAGAGGTAAAGGCCCAGCAGCGCCAGCGCCATGGCGAACCACTGCACGGCATACCCCACGTGTTTTTCCGGCCCCATGGCCACCACCGGCCATTGGGTTTCATAAGTCGCCGGGCCCGCTTCGGCCCGTAGTTCAAAGGCAAACCCGCTGCGCTCCAGCTCGGCCCACAGCGCCTGCGGGTGCAGCGCCGTCAGCAGGCGCGGCCATTGCGCGGCTGCCGGGTCGGCGTGTAGCTGGAACGTCTCGCCGGGGGCGACATACACCCAGGCGTTGATATTCAAAGGTTGGTCGGGGGTGGTGAAAGCTGGCGGCGTGCGCCGATCCGGCCACGGCAGCCAGCCGCGATTGAGCAACAGCCACTGGCCGCTGGCCTGGTCATGAAAGGGTTGCAGCAACTCGACGCCGGCCTTGCCGTCGCGCATTCGGTTATCCAGCAGCACGCTGTGCCCGGCATCGAACTCCCCGCGCAACTGCACCCGGCGAAAGGCCGGATCAGCCACCGCCGCCAGTTGCGCAACGCTGAGAGGCTGCGCCGCCCGGCGCTCGGCGTAACTCTGGAGCAGCGCCTGTTTTTCCTGGCCACGGGACAACTGCCAAAAACCCAGGAACACCATCAACGGCAGCAACACCAGCACCACCAGGGTCGGTGCAATCCCGGGGCGAAAGCGTTTCATGGCGTTACCGCGAAGGTCGATGCTGCGCTGGCTATACTGAATCTCATTGCCCGCCCCTCAAAATAAAGAGCCCTGGAGCCTGACCATGCTCAAAGCCGCTATTGCCCTGATGCTGATCGCTACCGTTGTGAGCCTGTTCAGTGGCTTGTTCTTTCTGGTCAAGGACGAAGGCCACTCCAATCGCCTCGTCACCGCCTTGACCGTGCGTGTGGTGCTGGCCGTGATCACCCTGGCACTGATCACCTGGGGGTTCTTCAGCGGCCAGCTGGTTTCCCACGCCCCCTGGTAAGTCGCTACAGCACGTAGACGAAGAAAAACAACCCGATCCACACCACGTCGACAAAGTGCCAATACCAACTGGCCGCTTCGAAACCGAACTGGTGCTCGGCATTGAAATGCCCCTTGAGGATGCGCATCAGCATCACGAACAAAATGATCGTGCCGATGGTCACGTGGGCGCCGTGAAAGCCCGTGAGCATGAAGAACGTCGCGCCATACACCCCGGACCCCAGCGTCAGGCCCAGCTCTTTATAGGCGTGGATATATTCCTCGGCCTGGAAGCCGAGGAACGCCACCCCCAACAACACGGTGATCGCCAGCCAGATCTTCAGCGCGCCGCGATGGCCCTTGCGCAGGGCGTGGTGGGCGATGGTGATGGTCACGCTGGAGCTCACCAGCAAGATGGTGTTGACCAACGGCAAGCCCCACGGGCTGATGGTGCCTTCCGGCGCCGGGAACAGCTTGGGATCCGGGTTGTTGAGCAGCGGCCAGGCGAACTCGAAGTTGGGCCACAGCATATGGGCAATGCCCTTGGAGCCCTCACCGGCGAGCCACGGCGCCGACATATGCCGCACATAGAACAGCGCGCCAAAGAACGCGATGAAAAACATGACCTCGGAAAAGATGAACCAGGTCATGCCCCAGCGGAACGAGCGGTCCATCTGCGCGCTGTACAAGCCGGCGCGGCTTTCTTTGATCACCGCGCCAAACCAGCCAAACATCATGTAGGCCAGCAGCAGGCTGCCGACGAAAAAGATCAGCGGGCCGTGGGATTCCGGGCGCGCCGCCTTGAGGTCGTTGAACCACACACCCAGGCCATACACGGTGATCAACAGCCCAAACGTGGCAATTATTGGCCATTTGCTTTGCGCTGGTACGTAGTACGTATCATGAGTCGACATGTATCCGTTCTCCTAATCGAGCCCGCAGGCACGCCTAGCCGCCGGTATGGACAGCCACGGGCGGTTGGCGCGCAGTGATATCGAACAGCGTGTACGCCAGGGTCAAATGCTTCACATCCTTGGGCATGTCGCGGTCGACAATGAAGCGCACCGGCATCTCGATGCGCTCTCCCGGCTGCAGCACTTGCTGGGTGAAGCAAAAACACTCGGTCTTGTGGAAGTACATCGCCGCTTCGGCCGGGGAAATACTCGGGATCGCCTGGGCTGTCATCGGCTTGTCGGTGGGGTTGAAGGCCACGAACACCATCTCGTTGACCGCACCGGGATGGACCACGATTTCGTCGGCCCTGGAGTGGAATTCCCAGACCATATCGATGGCATTGGTCGACAGGAACTGCACCCGTATCTGGCGCGAGGGGTCGACCACCTGCGAGCCCTCGTACTGCCCGGCGGTCTTGCCGTTGATGCCAAACGCTTTGCACATCACGTCGTAGATCGGCACCAGGGCAAAGCCGAAGGCGAACATCGCCAGCACCAGGATGAGCAGGCGCGTGACCAGGCGGTTGAGAGGTACGGAGTCAGCCATGACGCCCACCTGGGCGAGCTGGCTTCGCGATGAGGCCCTCAAGCTCTGCAGGGGTCTTGAGGCCGCCATCGCGCGCAAGCCCGCTCCCACAGGGGATCGGGAGTGTTTTCATGACCGGGTTCATTTGACCTCCGGCGGCGTGGTGAAGGTGTGGTAGGGCGCCGGTGAAGGAATGCTCCACTCCAGCCCTTCGGCGCCATCCCACGGCTTGGCCGGTGCCGGCTGGCCGCCACGGATGCACTTGATCACGATAAACAGGAAGAAGATCTGCGTGGCACCGAACATAAAAGCGCCAATCGACGACACCATGTTGAAGTCGGCGAACTGCAGGTTGTAGTCCGGCACCCGCCGCGGCATCCCGGCCAGCCCCACGAAGTGCATGGGGAAGAACGCCATGTTCATCCCCACGAACGACAGCCAGAAGTGCAGCTTGCCCAGGGTTTCGTCGTACATGTGGCCGGTCCATTTCGGCAGCCAGTAGTAGGCCGAGGCGAAGATCCCGAAGATTGCGCCGGGCACCAGTACGTAATGGAAATGCGCCACCACAAAGTAGGTGTCGTGGTACTGGAAGTCCGCCGGGGCGATGGCCAGCATCAGCCCGGAAAAGCCACCGATGGTGAACAGGATCACAAAGGCCACGGCAAACAGCATCGGCGTCTCAAAGGTCAGCGAGCCTTGCCACATGGTGCTGACCCAGTTGAACACCTTGACCCCGGTGGGCACCGCGATCAGCAGGGTGGCGTACATGAAGAACAACTCGCCCACCAACGGAATGCCCACCACGAACATATGGTGCGCCCACACGATAAACGACAGGAACGCGATACTCGCCGTGGCGTAGACCATTGAGGTGTAGCCAAACAGCGGCTTGCGCGAGAAGGTCGGGATGATCGAGCTGACGGCACCGAAGGCCGGCAGGATCATGATGTACACCTCGGGATGGCCGAAGAACCAGAACACATGCTGGAACAGCACCGGGTCACCGCCGCCAGCGGCGCTGAAGAAGCTGGTGCCGAAGTGGATATCCATCAGCATCATGGTCACGCAACCGGCCAGTACCGGCATCACTGCAATCAGCAGGAAGGCGGTGATCAGCCAGGTCCAGACAAACAGCGGCATCTTCATCAGGGTCATGCCGGGTGCGCGCAGGTTGAGGATGGTCGCGACCACGTTGATCGCGCCCATGATCGAGCTGATGCCCATCAGGTGGATGGCAAAGATAAAGAACGTCACGCTTTCCGGGGCGTAAGTGGTAGAGAGCGGGGCGTAGAAGGTCCAGCCAAAGTTCGGCCCACCGCCCGGGCTGAACAACGTCGAGACCAGCAGCAGGAACGCCGCCGGCAGCAGCCAGAAGCTGAAGTTGTTCATGCGCGGCAGGGCCATGTCCGGCGCGCCGATCATCAGCGGGATCATCCAGTTGGCCAGGCCGACAAACGCCGGCATCACCGCGCCAAACACCATGATCAGGCCATGCATGGTGGTCATCTGGTTGAAGAACGCCGGCTCGACGATCTGCAGGCCCGGCTGGAACAGCTCGGCGCGGATCACCATGGCGAACGAACCACCCAGCAGGAACATGGCGAAGCTGAACCACAGGTACATGGTCCCGATATCTTTGTGGTTGGTGGTCAGCACCCAGCGCATCAAGCCCTTGGCGGGACCGTGGGCGTGGTCATCGGCATGACCGTGGTCATCAATCACAGTGCTCATGACCGTTCTCCTGCAAGCGGATGGGCGGGGCGGTTCAGGGCATACGCAATGAAGAGGTTCATTTGCTTTCCGCCTGTTTGATGGCCAGCACGTCTTTAGGCGTGACCATGTCGCCTTTGTTGTTGCCCCAGGCGTTACGTTCGTAAGTCACGACCGCCGCAATATCGACTTCCGACAGTTGCTTGCCGAAGGCCGCCATCGCTGTACCGGGCTTGCCGTGGTAGACGATGCTCAGGTGGTCTGCCGCCGGTCCAGTGGCGATCTTCGAGCCTTTGAGCGCCGGGAACATCGGCGGCAAGCCCTGGCCTTCGGCCTGGTGACAGGCCACGCAGGCGGTGTGGTAGACCTTGTCGCCACGGGCCACCAGCTCTTCGAGCGTCCACTCTTTAGAGGTCAGCTCCTTGAGCTTGGCAGCTTCCTCCTTGCGCTCGCCGAGCCAGGTGGCGTAGTCGGCCTTGGACTTGACCTCGACCACGATGGGCATGAAGCCGTGGTCTTTGCCGCACAGCTCCGCGCACTGGCCACGGTAGATGCCGGGCTTCTCGACCCGGGTCCAGGCCTCGTTGACGAAGCCGGGGATGGCATCGCGCTTGACCGCAAACGCCGGCACCCACCAGGAGTGGATCACGTCGGCGGCAGTCACCAAGAAGCGCACCTTGGCGCCCACTGGCAGCACCAGCGGCTGGTCGACTTCCAGCAGGTAGTGTTCGCCCTTGGTGGCCTGGTTATGGATCTGCTCGGCGGGGGTGGCCAGGTTGCTGAAGAACTCGACGTCCTGGCCCAGGTATTTGTAGTGCCACTTCCACTGATAGCCGGTGACCTGGATATCGATATCCGACTCACTGCTGTCGTAGATGTTGATCAGGGTCTTGGTCGCCGGAATGGCCATGGCGACGAGGATCAGCAAGGGCACCACGGTCCAGAGAATTTCCACCGTCGTACTTTCGTGGAACTTGGCCGCCACCTGGCCCGTGGAACGTCGATGCATAATCATCGACCAGAACATGGCGCCAAACACGATGATGCCGATCACCACACAGATCCAGAAAATGGTCATGTGCAGGTCGAATACGGCGTGACTGACTTCCGTGGCCCCTGGTGCCATATTCACCGTCCAGGCGGCCTGCGCCTGGCTGAATACTGACCACAAGAGTAAGCCCATCCAAACATGTGGATGTCGCGTCATTGCGGGTTCCCCTTATCGTTCTTGTTATCCCGCCGGTTTGCACCTGCGGCCAAGGGGGCGGCTTCCAAACTGCTTACATCCGCCAAGCCTTGCCTGCCTAATGCAGTCGGGCGTCATCAGCTAATTGCGTACATCCCCGAGTATAGACAGCGACTGCGACCCCGCAATGTGAGGGGGCAAATCAGTGAAAAGAGACGAACGGCGCTGGCCAGCCCGCAGATTGAAGGCCTATCCGACGAACGATGGCGATTCGATATAACAGCGATGCATAACCATGAAATAATTATGACAAATGCATCTTAGGGGCTCGTATAAACGAGCTACCTTATGCAATCCCCTTTCCTACGCCCGTATTACTGGAGCTTTCATGAACACCGCCGCATTGCGCGAGCAGATTTCCCGTGCCCATCAACACGAAGCATCCACCGGCCTGTTGGCTAAACAACTGGACGCACAGTTACCGCACCTGCACTCGGCCATTTCCCTGGCCGAGGGTGATCGTAACGCGGTGATGACACGTTTCGTCAGCGCCTACATCGCCCAGGTCCCGGACCTGCTGGATGCCGCCAACGACGTGGCCCGGGAAGCCGGAATTGAAAGCCAGATCAAGCCGGTGCTGAAAATTGCCGAGCATTTCTTTCTGCAGCCACCCGCGATCCTGGCCGCCCATGAAGGCCTGAACGGCCTGCTGGACGAGGCCTACCTGGCCCATCGGCTGGTGGAAGAAGTCAACGATCTGTATATCAAGCATTTCGGCCAGCCCTTGATTCCGGCGGACACCACCGTTGCCAATGTGATTGCCCACCAGTTGATCGGCGAAGATTTCGCCAATCAGCTGGACGAAGCCGTGCACCTGGCGGTGGATGAAATGCTCAATGAAGAGAGCTTCGCCCTGGAGTCCGTCGAGGCCTATCGCGAGCAGCTCAAGAGCCCGGCAACGGAAGCCGCGTGGAAACGCTGGCCGTGCCTGTCGCGCCAGTTGGGTGTGGAGTTGGAGCTGGATCAGCCGGCCTGAGTTTTCCTGCCAGGCATAGAACAAATGTGGGAGCGGGCAAGTCGAATCGTCGCACCGCCGCGCCCACATTTTTTTATCCGGTTTCGTCAGCCCACTGATGGGGCCGAACCAATCCGCGTCGTGGTACGTATCCGCCCTTCCAAACGACGCTTCAACCCCCGCGCCTCGATCACCAACTTCGAACCCTTCGCCGCATTGGCCCGCCCCCATTCCTCCAGCAACTCCAGACACGAATGGTCCACGTAGCTCAGGTTATTGAGCGGCACATGCACGGTCGTACCCGCCGGCACGGTCGCCAGCACCTGGGTCAATGCAGGCACCTTGAGAAAGGTCGCCGCCCCCACCAGTCGCAACTCCATTTCACCGTCCTCGGGCAGGTCGACCAGGCTGACTTTCAAGCGTGATGCCTTCCACGCCAGTTTCACCAGGGTCAGGCCGAAGCCCACCAGCACGCCCGTCAGCAAGTCGGTAAAGATGATCGCCAGGGCCGTGGCCGCGTAGGTGAACATCGGCATCCGGCCATAGCGCCCCAGGCCACGGAACGCCTTGAGGTCCACCAGCTTGATCCCGGTGTACACCAGCACACCCGCCAGGCTCGCCACCGGAATGCTCTGCAGCACGCTCGACAGCAGCAACACAAAGGCCAGCAGCCAGAGACCGTGGAACATCGCCGACAAACGCGTGGTCGCCCCCGCCTGGACGTTGGCCGAGCTGCGCACAATCACACCAGTCATGGGCAATGCGCCCACCAGACCGCACAGCATGTTGCCTACACCCTGGGCGGATAACTCCTTATCGAAGTCCGAGCGTTGGCCGTTATGCATGCGGTCCACTGCTGCCGCCGAGAGCAGAGTTTCGGCACTGGCAATAAAGGCCACCGCGAAGGCCGCGATCAACAGGTTGGGGTCGGCCAGGTTCAACAGGTCGCTGGGGCGCAGCCAATCAATTGCGTCGGCAAGGTTTTCTGGCACCTCAACGCGCTTGACCTGCAAGGCCAGCGCCAGGCTGGTCGCGGTCGCCAGGCCCACGCCGAGCAATGCCCCCGGCACAAAACGCAGTTTTTGCGGGCGAAACCGGTCCCACAACCACATCACCAGCATGGTCGCCAGGCCCAGCAGACCGGCTTGCCAACCGAGCCCGCCACCCAGGCTGGGAATGGCCTGGGCCACTGCGGCGGGAAAGCCGGCGAGGTTATCCAGCCCGGAGGGTTTGGGCGCCCCATCGAGCATCACATGGACCTGCGACAGGACAATCAACACTCCGATCCCCGCCAGCATGCCGTAGACCACCGCCGGCGCCGTCACCCGGAACCAGCAGCCCAGGCGCAGGCGCCCGGCCACCAGTTGCAGGAAGCCGGCCAACAACAGGATCGGCCCGAGCATCAGCATGCCGTGCTGGCGCACCAGTTCGAACACCAACACCGCCAAGCCGGCCGCCGGCCCGCTGACTTGCAGGGGCGAACCGGCCAGCCAGCCCACCACCAGGCCACCAATGATCCCGGTAAGCAGGCCCTTGGCCGGGGGCATGCCCGAGGCAATGGCGATCCCCATACACAAGGGCAAGGCCACCAGAAACACCACCACCGAAGCCAACAGCTCCCGTGGCAGCACTGTTTTTAATTGAGCTGCACGCATGATGACTCTCCCGAGGCATTCGCCGGGCGTGGCAAGGCCTGGCTGCATCCATGGCAGCCATCGCATTACCCGGCAGGGGATTGTTTTAGAAGCGCGCTTTGGGCGTCGCCGAAGGGATCGGTCCGGAACCGCTCAACGGCCGGAATGTGGCCTGATCCGCGTCGTAGGCTTTGATTTCACTGGTCTCGATGTTGTAGATCCAGCCATGGATAAACAAATGACCGTTGGCCATGCGCGATGCCACGGAGGGGTGGGTGCGCAAGTGTTGCAACTGGGCGATGACGTTTTCTTCGGTCAGCACCTGCATGCTTTCGCCTTCGTTGGCGCAATCACAGTTGTCCTGGACCATGGTCTTGGCGACTTCGGCGTGGCGCAGCCAGGCTTTGACCGTGGGCATTTTTTCCAGGCTCTGGGGGTTGAGCACTGCCCGCATGGCGCCACAATCGGAGTGGCCGCAGACAATAATGTGCTGCACGCCCAGCGCCAGCACCGCGTACTCGATGGCCGTGGACACACCGCCGTTCATCTGCCCATAAGGCGGCACGACGTTACCTACGTTACGGGTCACGAACAGATCGCCCGGGGAGCTCTGGGTGATCAGTTCCGGAACAATGCGCGAGTCGGCACAGGTGATAAACATCGCCCGTGGGCTCTGGGCCGTGGCGAGCTTCTTGAAGAGCTCTTCCTGCTGGGGGAAGACCTCATTATGGAAATGCAAAAAACCATCAACAATGTGCTGCAGCGCTGCATCGGCGGACTCCGCCTCGTGAGGGGCTGAAGCCGACGCAGCCAACGGCTGTTTATCCTTGTCACTCATGATTCATCCTCGTGGTTGGGGCAGGAGAGTCTTGTAGTTGAGGTCGACGCGCGATCACCGGGAAACAACACATGGAAACCACCCAGCCAGTGCCGCCGACCCACCAGTCACTTGATGAACAAGGTACCTGCCGAAACTTAACTCAAACTGAATCAACCGCTCTATCTCGCGGGTTTCAGTGATGTCAAAACGCGACCACCCTGGCCGGGCAACACGCGCTTTTGTATCAGTCTACAACAAAGCCAGCTGCCTGCCGGGCGGACAGAATGCACTGCAATCAAGATTAAACCCTTCCCGACGATTGAGCCCCAAGCGCTTGATCGCCTTGGCAAATCGTTGCGCCAGCAAATCGGCAAACGGCCCCTCACCGCGCATGCGCACGCCGAAGCGGCTGTCATAGACTTCCCCGCCACGTACCTGGCGGACCAGGCTCATCACATGGGCCGCTCGCTGCGGATAATGGGCCGCCAGCCATTCCTCGAACAGCGGCGCTACTTCAAGGGGCAGGCGCAGCATCATATAGGCCGCGCTCTGCGCCCCGGCGGCATGGGCTTCGGCCAGCAGGCTTTCCAGTTCACTGTCGTTGATCATCGGAATCATTGGCGAACACAGCACACCCACCGGGATACCCGCCTCGCGCATTACCCGGATCGCCCGCAGCCGCGCCTTGGGCGCCGCCGCACGGGGCTCGAGGATGCGCTTGAGTTCATCGTCCAGGCTGGTGAGGCTGATCATCACCGCCACCAGCCGCTGGCGGGCCAGCTCCGTGAGCAGGTCAAGGTCACGCAGGATCAACGACCCCTTGGTCACGATAGTCACCGGGTGGCGATAGCGCAGCAGCACCTCCAGGGTTTGCCGGGTGATCTGGTATTCACGTTCGATCGGTTGATACGGGTCCGTATTGGAGCCCAAATTGATCGGCGCACACACATAGCCGGGCTTGGACAATTGTTGCTCCAGCACCTGGGCGGCGTTGCTCTTGGCGATCAGCTTCGTTTCAAAGTCCAGGCCCGGGGACATGTCCCAATAGGCATGGCTGGGCCGCGCATAACAATAGATACAACCGTGCTCACACCCCCTGTAAGGGTTGATGGAGCGGTCGAACGGCAGGTCCGGCGAGGTGTTGCGGGTGATGATGGTCTTCGCCGTCTCGATGCGCACTTCGGTGCCCTGGGTCGGCGGTACTTCCTGATACCAACCGTCGTCCTCGGCCACACTGACCGTGGGCGCAAAGCGATTGTGCAGGTTGGTGGCGGTGCCTCGCCCGCGCGGCGGCAGAGGAGTGGACATACAAGCGCCTCGATACTGTTTTTATATACAGTATCGAGGCGCAGCGTCTCTGACCAGTGCCGTTGGGCGGCAAAGGCTGAATCAGTGACTCGTCACTTGCCCCAGATCGTCGCCCGAGGTGGTGTGTTTATCGCTTTTGCGCAGGTCGGCCACGTCGCCAGCCTTCACCGGCGCGCCCTGGTTACCCCAGCTGCCACGGATAAAACTCACCACATCCGCCACTTCCTGATCCGACAGGCGCCAGGCAAAGGCCGGCATGGTGAAGGTGGAAGGCGCGGCGTGAGTGGCCGGCAGGGTTCCGCCATTCAACACAATGTTGATCAACGATGTGGCATCCGCCGTCTGCAACACCGGATTGCCCGCCAGCGCCGGGAACACCCGGGTATAGCCATGACCATCGGTACGATGGCAGGCCGCGCAGTTGTCGATGTACACCGCCGCGCCCGGCCGACTGTCATCGCCCTTCCACAGCGCCTCGGCCACCTGCTTGTCGTATTGGTGCGGCTGATCCTTGGGGTCGACTGCCGGCAGGCTCTTGAGGTAACGGGCGATAGCGGTCAGGTCGTCTTCAGACATGTACTGCATGCTGTGGACTACAACGTCGCTCATGCCGCCAAACACCGCACTGCGATCACTGCGGCCGGTCTTGAGAAACTGCACCAGTTGCTCTTCGCTCCAACTGCCCAGGCCATCCTTGTGGTCACCGCGCAGGCTTTTGGCGATCCAGCCTTCCAGCGGCGCACTGCCCGACAGGAACGCAGAACCTTCAGACGCGCTCAGGGCCTTTTCCTGCATGGTCAGAGCGCGCGGGGTGTGGCAGGCGCCACAGTGGCCGAGACCTTCCACCAGGTAGGCGCCACGGCTGATTATCGGGTCGGCATCGGCCGGGGCCTGGTAGTCCGCCACCTCGGGTGCGAACATCCAGCGCCATGCGGCCAGGGGCCAGCGCATGCTCAAGGGCCAGGGAATGTCGCTGTCCTGGTTCGGCTGGGCGACCGGCTCCACCCCTTTCATGAAGTACGCATACAGCGCCTGCATATCGGTTTCGCTGACGCGAGCGTAAGACGGGTAGGGCATCGCCGGGTAAAGGGTACTACCACTTATGGCGACGCCATGGCGCACGGCCTTGTCGAAGTCTTCAAAGCTGTAGTCCCCCAGGCCGGTTTTGTCCGGGGTGATGTTGGTGGAGTAGATCACGCCGATCGGGGTTTCCATCGGCAGGCCACCGGCAAACGGCTTGCCGCCCTTGGCGGTGTGGCAGGCCACGCAGTCACCGGCGCGGGCCAGGTATTCGCCTTGTTTGATCAGATCAGTTTCAGCCGCGCTCACCGAGCAACTGCTGAACAGGGCCAGGGTCGCGATAACAAATGCTTTCATGGTCGTCGCTCCTTATGCCTGAACCAGCGGGCCGGGGTTTTTCAGGTACTGCTCGCGAATCGCCCGGGCCGACCAATAGGTCAGCGCCGCCACCAGGCCCGTAGGGTTGTAGCCCAGGCCTTGTGGGAAAGCAGATGCACCTGGGACAAACACGTTGTGCACATCCCAGCACTGCAGGTAGCGGTTCAACGCGCTGGTCTTCGGGTCGGTCCCCATGATCGCGCCACCGTTGAGGTGGGTGGTCTGGTAGGACGCGGTGTTGAAGTGATCGCCGACCTTCTTGCCGAGCACGGCAATCGCCTTGGGGTTCATCGCTTCGGCGATCTTGCCCATTTTTTCGACCATGAAGCGGTTCATCTTGATGTCGTTTTCCTGCCAGTCGAAGGTCATGCGCAGCAGCGGCAGGCCGTAGGCATCACGGTAAACCGGATCCAGATCGAGGTAGTTGCCCCGGTAGGATTGATGGGCGCCGTGGGCGTCCATCGACACCTGGTGGGTGTAGTAATCGGCGGTGGCGCGCTTCCACGCACTGCCCCAGGCCGGCGTGCCCGGCGGGTTGGAGGTGCCGGCAATCGGCCGGCTGCCCGCCTGGTTGACCCACATCGGCGAGCCGCCGACGAAGCCATGGGGACCATGGTCGAAGTTATCGGCGTTGAAATCGTCCACCGCCACGCCATTGCCGCCAGCGCCGATGAAGTTGTTGGTATGCACGTCTTTGTCGAAGTAGGCCTTGATGGTGGCCATGTTCTGGTAGGCGAAGTTCTTGCCCACCACCCCTTCGCCCGTGATCGGGTCGTAGGGCTTGCCGATGCCCGAGAGCAGCATCAGGCGCACGTTATGGAACTGGAAGGCGCCAAGAATCACCAGGTCCGCCGGTTGCTCGATCTCCCGGCCCTGGGCGTCGATATAGGTCACGCCAGTGGCTTTGCGCTTGGTGCTGTCGAGATTGACCTTGAGCACGTGGGAATTTGGCCGCAGCTCAAAGTTCGGCACCTGGCGCAGGGCCGGCAGGATGTTCACGTTGGGCGATGCCTTGGAGTACATGTAGCAGACATACCCGCTGCAAAAACCACAGAAGTTGCACGGCCCCATCTGCGCGCCATAGGGGTTGGTGTAGGGCCCCGAGGTATTGGCCGAAGGCAGGTTGTAGGGCTTATAGCCCACATCGGCGGCAGCTTTCTGGAACAGCTGCGCCGAGTAGGTGTTTTTCTGCGACTCCAGTGGGAAATGGCTGGAGCGATCCGGCGCATAAGGGTTGCCGCCCTTGCCTTCACCCACCAGTTGGCCTTTGACGGTCCAGGCCTGGCCGGAGGTGCCGAAGACTTTTTCGGCGTAGTCAAAGAACGGCTCCAGCTCTTCGTAGCTGACGCCGAAGTCCTGGATGGTCATGTCCTTGGGAATGAAATTTTTGCCGTAGCGCTCTTCGTAGTGGCTGCGCATGCGCAATTCGATGGGGTCCACCCGGAAATGCACACCCGACCAGTGCAGGCCCGCGCCGCCTACGCCGTTACCCGGCAGGAAGGCGCCCAACTGACGGTTGGGCAGGGCAATGTCATTCACGCTATGGCGAATGGTCACGGTTTCCTTGGAGATGTCCTGGAACAGCTTTTTGCGCACGCTGTAGGTCAGTTCGTCGATCACCTGTGGGTAATTACCGTCCGGGTAGGTGTCCTGCATCGGGCCGCGCTCCAGCGCTACCACGTGCAAGCCGGCTTCGGTCAGTTCCTTGGCCATGATCGCGCCTGTCCAGCCGAAGCCGACGATAACCGCATCCACTTTCTTCATGATGGTCGCCACGTTTATGCCCTCTCGCCGCGGATGGAAACAGCCGGGAAGGGGTATTGCTCGTTGCGTTCAACCCAATCCATGAAATCGGCGCGGGCGCCGGGGAAGCCGATCATGGTCCAGCCGACCATGCCTTTGTTGCCGCCGTGGATCGGGTCGCAGAAGAACCCTTCCTTGGTGTTTTGCAGCAACAAATTGAAGAAAATCTTCGGCGGGACCGCCGCGAAATGCTCGCCGGTTTCGGCACCGCCCGCCTCCAGGCGACGCAGCAAATCATCCTGGGTAGCGCTGTCTTGCCCAGCAAATGTTTTACCGTTGAACGCTTTCGACCAGGAATCCGTGGCGGCAATACCCAGGCGATAGATCTCCCTGGGCACCAGTTTGCTCTGCCAGCCCATCTCGGGCGGGGCGTCGGCATTGAACGGGCCTTGCATAAACCACAGGGCGCCACTGGCGTAGGGGGTGTTCATCTGCCGGTCGATATATTCCGGCGCGCCGGCTTCCAAAGCGCCTGGGCCTTGGGCATCAGCAGGGATCAAACGCGCGACGGCGGCGTTGATAAAGGCCCACTCCTCAGCGGTGAAGTAGCTCGGCTCGTAGGCCTTTTCGCTGGCGGGCGCACTGGCCGGGCTGGCCTGGGCAGGTTCGGGCGTGGCCATCAGCATCGAGCCGCCAAGGCCAGTGCTGGCAACCGTGACCACCGGGATCAAGGTCAAGGATTTGCGCAAAAAGTCACGCCGGGGGTTGTCTCGATCTTGATCAGACATGGTGGCACCTCATCATGTGGTCACGGGTTTGAGCAGTCGCTTCATGGAGCGGCTTGTCGTTTTGGATGTAATCAATGGTTACAAATGATAGCAGGCTAAGGAATGAGAGAACCGTTTCAGCCAGGAAAATCGAGAAATGCGCGCAAAAAAATGTGGGAACAGGCTCATGTAGGAGCTGGCTTGCCTGCGATGCAGACGCCTCGGTGTATCAGTGACACCGAGGTGATGCTATCGCAGGCAAGCCAGCTCCTACACAAGCCTGTTCCCACAGGTTGGACGGAGTAAGGCCCGTCAGTCTTTTTTCAGCTTCGGATTAGGGAAGAACTGCACCGCCTGCACCTTGGGGTCCGCCGGCGCTTTCAACGCCGAGGTATTGACCCGCGTGCCCAATTCCTTGGGCACCGACAAACCCTGGTCGTTGAGCGTGTCGGTATAGCCGCAGGCCACGCATTCGCGATGGGGCACATTGTCTTCGGTCCACATCTTCAACTTGTCCGGCTCGCTGCACGCCGGGCACACGGCCCCGGCGATAAATTGCTTTTTGGTGATCACAGGCCCGTCACTCATGCTGCTGCGTCCTCACTCAGGCCGCTGTGGCGCAAGAGTGCGTCAATCGACGGTGCGCGTCCGCGGAAGTCGACGAACAGCACCATCGGCGCCTGGGAACCGCCACGGGCCAGGATCGCCTCGCGGAACGCCCGGCCAGTCTCGGCATTGAGCACGCCGTCTTCTTCGAACTTGGAGAAGGCATCCGCCGACAACACCTCGGCCCACTTGTAGCTGTAGTACCCCGCCGCGTAACCACCGGCGAAGATATGCGCGAAGCTGTTGGGGAAGCGGTTGTAGGCCGGAGGACGCATCACCGACACCTCGTCGCGCACGCCTTCGAGCACCTGCGCCACGCTGCGGCCATCGCCGTGGGTAGCGTGCAGCTCAAAGTCGAACAGCGAGAATTCCAGTTGGCGCACCATCATCAGGCCGGACTGGAAGTTCTTCGCCGCGAGCATTTTTTGCAGCAGGTCCTGGGGCAATGCTTCGCCACTTTCATAGTGACCGGAAATCAGCGCCAGGCCTTCCGGCTCCCAGCACCAGTTCTCCATAAACTGGCTCGGCAACTCCACCGCATCCCAGGCCACACCGTTGATACCGGACACGCCCGCGTGTTCGACGCGGGTCAGCAGGTGGTGCAGGCCGTGACCGAATTCGTGGAACAGGGTGGTGACTTCATCGTGGGTCAGCAGGGCAGGCTTGCCGCTGTCGGCCGGGGTGAAGTTGCACACCAGGTTGGCCACCGGGCTTTGCAGCACACCCTCGGCGGTACGCCGACGATCACGGGCGCCGTCCATCCAGGCACCGCCACGCTTGTTGGCGCGGGCATACAGGTCGAAGAAGAAGCGGCCGACGTGCTGGCCGTTTTCCTTGATTTCGAACAGGCGGACATCCGGGTGCCAGGTATCGAAGCCTTTTTGCTCGGCGATCTCGATGCCGTACAGGCGCTGGACGATGGCAAACAGCCCGCCCAGCACTTTGTCGATCGGGAAGTAGGCACGCAGGGCTTCCTGGGACACGCTGTAGCGCTGTTCACGCAGTTTTTCACCGTAGAAACCGCTGTCCCAGCTTTGCAGGTCGGCGCAGCCTTGTTCGGCAGCGTAGGCCTTGAGCTGCTGCAGGTCCTGGGTGGCAAATGGCTTGCTGCGCTTGGCCAGGTCACGTAGGAAACTCAGTACCTGGTCGCTGGATTCGGCCATTTTGGTGGCCAGGCTCAGTTCGGAGAAAGAGGCGAAGCCAAGCAGTTGGGCCAATTCCTGACGCAGGTCGAGGATCTGTTCCATCACCGGGCCGTTATCGTTCTGACCGGCATTCGGGCCCTGGTCCGACGCGCGGGTGCAGTAGGCCGCGTAGATTTCTTCACGCAGGGCGCGGTCGTGGGCGTAGGTCATCACCGCGTAGTAGCTGGGGAACTCCAGGCTGATCAGCCAGCCGTCGAGGCCTTTGGCCTGGGCCGCAGCAGCCATTTGCGCTTTGGCTGAGTCGGTCAGGCCGGCCAGGGTGGCTTCGTCGGTGACGTGCTTGGTCCAGGCCTGGGTGGCGTCGAGCAATTGATTGGAGAACTTGCTGCCCAGTTCGGAGAGTTTGCTCTGCACCTCGGCATAGCGCTTCTGCTGCTCAGGCGGCAGGTCGATACCCGACAGGCGGAAGTCGCGCAGCGCGTGCTCCAGAATGGTTTTTTGCGCCACGTCGAAACCGGCCGCTTCCGGGCTGTTGGCCAGGGCTTCGAAGGCCTGGAACAGCTCGCGGTTCTGGCCCATCTCGGTGGAATAGGCGCTCAATGCCGGCAGGCAGGCCTCATAGGCTTCGCGCAGTTCGGCGCTGTTGCACACGGCATTGAGGTGGCTGACCGGGCTCCAGGCCGCGCCCAGGCGGTCGTTGAGTTCATCCATGGCCAGGACCAGGCCAGCCCAGGTCGGATTTTTTCCCTGGCTTTGCAGGATGCCTTCGATGGCGACGCGGTTGTCTGCCAGGATCTGTTCGATGGCCGGTTGGACGTGCTCGGCACGGATCGCCGAGAACGGCGGCAGGTCGTAGGACTGCAAAAGAGGGTTGTTCGCGCTCACGGTTGGCACCTTGGCTGAAGAAACAGGTAAGACAAAGATGGGGCCATCTTAATTACAATCAACGTCCACCGCAGCTATCAACCAAACAGAGAGAGGCTATCGTGACCCTTCGCACCTATCAGAATCACACGCCAACCCTCGGCGCCGGGGCTTTCGTCGATGCTTCGGCGGTGGTGATCGGCGATGTCGAAATCGGCGCCGACAGCTCGGTCTGGCCGCTGACGGTGATTCGCGGCGACATGCACCGTATCCGCATCGGCGCGCGCACCAGCGTGCAGGATGGCTGCGTGCTGCACATTACCCACGCCGGCCCTTTCAATCCTGACGGTTTCCCGTTGCTGATCGGTGACGACGTGACCATCGCCCACAAGGTCATGCTGCATGGCTGTACCGTCGGCAGTCGCATCCTGATCGGCATGGGCAGCATTGTGATGGACGGCGCGGTGGTTGAAGACGATGTGATCATCGGTGCCGGCAGCCTGGTGCCGCCGGGCAAGAAACTTGAAAGCGGTTTTTTGTATGTGGGCAGCCCGGTTAAACAAGTTCGCGCGCTTTCTGACAAGGAACGCGCCTTTTTCACCTATAGCGCCGCGAACTACGTGAAGCTCAAGGACCTGCACCTGGCAGAGGGATTCGACCAATGACCCTGGATTACCAGACGGTTCTATTTGACCTGGACGGCACCCTGACCGACCCACGGGAAGGCATCACCCGCTCGATCCAATACGCCTTGGCCAAGCTGGGCATTGATGAGCCGGACCTGACCAAGCTTGAACACTTTATCGGCCCGCCGTTGCTGCAGGCCTTTATGCAGTTCTACGATTTCGACGAGGCCCGGGCGTGGCAGGCGGTGAATTTCTATCGCGAACGCTTCAAGGTCACCGGGCTCTATGAAAACCGGGTATTCGACGGGGTCATGCCATTGCTGGAAGCGTTGAATGGCCAGGGTCGCCAGCTGTATGTGGCCACCTCCAAGCCGTGGGAATTTGCCCGGGAGATCGCCCGGCATTTCGATTTCGCCAAGCACTTCAAGGTGATCTACGGCAGTGAGCTGGACGGCACGCGCACCAACAAGGTCGAACTGATCGCCCACTTGATGCACGAGGAAGGGCTGGACCCGGCCAGTACCTTGATGATCGGCGACCGTAAGCACGACCTGATCGGCGCACGTAGCAATGGCCTGGATGCAGCGGCGGTAGGGTATGGGTTTGGCAGTTTTGCAGAGTTGAGTGCTGAAGCGCCGCGCTGGCATTTTGAGACGCTGGACGAGATGCATCAGGCGTTTTTGCGGCGGGCTTGAGACCGCTATCGCGGGCAAGCCCGCTCCCACATTGGCGGTGTTCACACATCAACATGTGGCAGCTGGCTTGCCTGCGATGGGGCCCTAAAGGTCACGCCCCTCCAACTGCCGCAACGCCAATTTGCGCTGCTCCACCGGCAAGCGCCCCAACTGCTCCACGGCACCGTAGAACCTCAGCCAATCCCCACCCTCGTGGCGGAACAACGCCGCAAACGCCGGCACCCACTGGTCATACAGCCCAAACGGCAACAACCGCGCATTGTTCATCGGCTGATTGATCCAGGCGTCATAACGCTTGTCGCCGCCCCACTGGCTGTCGCGCATCTGCCGATAATCACTGCGCAAGCGCTCGAACTCGGCGGCCTTGGCCTGGCGCATGGCATCGGCGGCCAACGGCTGCGCATACAGGCGCTCCAGGCGGCTGCGGGTGTCGAGGATCAACTGGATAAACTGGTCGCGCTGCTTCAAGGTCGATTCACTCGCAGGCGCCAGGCCACGGGCCGCGCGCCATTGCCGGGTGCCTTCCTGCTCGACGAAGGTGGCAAACGACTCATTGAACTCGGTGTCGTCCTTCACATAAAAGCGCTGGTGCGCCAGCTCGTGAAAAATCACCGTGGCCAGGCGCTCTTCACCCCAACGCATCATCGAACTCATGATCGGGTCATCGAACCAGCCGAGGGTGGAATAGGCCTCGACCCCGCCAATCGACACATCCATGCCACGCAGTTGCAACAACGCCGCCTCGCCCCGCGCCGCACCCTGAGTGTAATAACCACGGTAGGCCACACATCCGGCAATCGGGAAGCAATGGTTCTGGGGTAACAAGGAAAATTCTGATGTAGCGAAGACATTCCAGACGACATACGGCCGGCCGATATCGGCATACAGGCGATAGCTCTGATTGTCAGGCAGGTGCAACTGTTGGCTGGCGAAGGTGCGCGCCTTCTGGGAGTGCGCCAAATGCTCACGCAACACTTGCGGGCGCGTCGGATCGGCAATCACTTCGGCCACCGGCTGCCGCGCCTGCAGTAACTGCCATTGGCCGCTGGCCAGCTGGCTGTAGTAGCTGACACTGGAGCAACCGCCGAGCCACAGGCACATCAGCCCCGCCAAGAAACGCCACACCATGTCAAACCGCTCCAGAGTCATTGGCCCGCCAGACTAACTGGCCGGCAGGGGTTATGCTCATACCATTCCTACGGTTGAGTGCCCACTATGCGTCAGCTCCTGCTTCCCTTGGCGGCGATTTTTCTCAGCGCCTGTACCTCCGCGCCAATCCCGTCCGCCGACCCGCAACAGGCCTGGGTCGATTTCGCCACGCCGACGCCGGGCGCCAAGCTGGTCATGGCGCAACGCCTGGACGGCAAGGCCCTGGACGATGGGCGCTACTTCCAGGTGCCAGCGGGCAGCCATGAGTTGATGGTGCGTTTTGATTTTGAAGTGTATGCCGGGGCGGGCCTGGGTGGCGGGCTGAACCAGCCCCAGGAGCGCACCTGTTTTATCACCCTGCAATATGACCAGTTCCAGGCCGGCCAACGCTACCGCCTGGAAGGGCGCTCGCTGGGCTTTACCCCGAACATCCGGCTGTATGACGCCCAGCGTCAGTTGCTGGCCGAGGAACGCAGCATCAACTGCATTCCCTGATCAGTCATCGTTGCGCTGGTAGATGATGCGCTTGGTGCCGTTTTCGCAGGAGCCGACGATCATGGCTTCGTCATGATTCTTGGCTTCTTCGGCGGTGATGATTTCCAGGGTGTAGGACGGGATTGCCTTGGCCTGTAGGCCGACTTCAATCTCTTTCCTGAGCTCTTCACAGTCTTTCGGTGCGGCCATTGCCGATGTGGCCAAAACACCGCAGATAATCGCCAAGGCAAAACGTTTCATGTGTGAAGCTCCCTAAATGCGCTGCGCACGGGTGTGCGCCAAAGGCTGCATGGGTATGAGACCACATTTGCGAAACGCGAGTTCTGATTTAACGCAGAACAAAATGTGGGGGGCGAGCAAGCCCGCTCCCACATTGGACCTGCGCAGGGTCAGCTGACGAGGGTGCCATCCAGGGTGATGGTGGCATTCAGCACCTTGGACACCGGGCATCCTTCCTTGGCCTTCTTGCTCAGTTCATCGAACTGCGCCTGGCTCGCGCCGGGAATCTTGGCCTTGAGGATCAGGTGAACCGCTGCGATCGCAAAACCACCGTCCACCTGGTCCAGGGTCACTTCGGCCTGGGTGTCGATACTGTCGGCCTTGAGCCCGGCATCACCGAGAATCATGGAAAAGGCCATGGAGAAACAACCGGCATGGGCCGCGCCGATCAGTTCTTCAGGGTTAGTGCCCTTGCCGCCTTCGAAACGTGCCTTGAAGCCGTAGGGGGCTTCGCGCAGTACGCCGGTTTCGGTCGAGATAGAGCCCAGACCGGTTTTCAGGTCGCCTTCCCAGTGTGCGGAGGCTTTTTTCACGATACTCATAGCGATCTCCCAAGCAGTGGTTGTGCATCAGTAAGGTTCTGAGGATAGAACCTCTGGCAAAGTTCACCCCGTCGGAAAAACCAAGTGGATTAGTAGGAAATTTCATGCCCACTATTGAATCTCGGGTATATGCCCACATTGCATAGAACATGCACATGAAGCGGCAGGTTTTGGTTCGTCACAAGCCTGCGCCCCTATGGAGAAGCAGGCTTATGAAACCACTGTCCGATGTAAAGTTCTCGACCCTCGACCTGGTACCGGTGCGCGCCAATGGCAGCCCGGCGCAGTCGCTGCGCAATTCCCTGGACCTGGCCCAGCATGTGGAAAAGCTCGGCTACACCCGTTTCTGGGTAGCCGAGCACCACAATATGGATGGCATCGCCAGCTCCGCGACCTCGGTACTGCTGGGCTATCTGGCCGGCGGCACCTCGACCATCCGGGTCGGCGCAGGCGGCGTGATGCTGCCCAACCATGCGCCACTGGTGATCGCTGAACAGTTCGGCACCCTGGAGAGCCTCTACCCCGGCCGGATCGACCTGGGCCTGGGCCGCGCACCCGGCTCCGACCAGATGACCGCCCGCGCCTTGCGCCGCGAGCGCTCCGGCAGCGCCGATGACTTCCCGGAAGGTGTGGCCGAGTTGATGGCCTACCTGGGCCCGCGTACCCCCGACCAACGGGTGATCGCCATGCCGGGCACCGGCACCAACGTCCCGATCTGGCTGCTCGGCTCCAGCCTGTTCAGCGCCCAACTGGCCGGCGAGCGCGGTTTGCCCTACGCCTTCGCCTCCCATTTCGCACCGCGCATGATGCATGAGGCGATTCGCGTCTATCGCAATCACTTCAAGCCTTCGGCGGTGCTCGACAAGCCTTATGTGATGCTCGGGGTGCCGCTGGTGGCCGCCGATACCGATGAACAGGCCGATTACCTGGCCACGTCGGTCTACCAACGGATCCTCGCGCTGATGCGTGGGCAAAGCCTGGTCCAGCGCCCGCCAGTCGACAGCATGGACGGCCTGTGGCTGCCCCATGAGAAAGACGCGGTAGGTAGTTTTCTAGGCCTGGCAATGGTGGGGAGCCCGGCGAAGATTCGCGCCAAGCTGGAGGTGTTGATCGAGCAGACCGGTGCCGATGAGCTGATCTTTACCTGCGACCTGTACGAGCATGCTGATCGGATTCATTCCTACGAGCTGCTGGCACAAGTGATGAAGGGCTAAAACCCCTGTGGGCGTTGTCGAGCCTTGGCGAGGCTCGACAACGCCCACAGTTGGTTGCTACCACGGGATCACCCGCGGTTGTAGACGATTTCCTTGGTACCACCTTCGCAACTGCCGACCACTTCGCCGTTGGTTGCGCTGCCTTTATCGACAATTTCCAGGGTGTACCCGGAAGCGCCATTGGCCTGGATCTTGGCGTCGATTTCGCTTTTCAGCTCGCCACAAGGTTTGCCAGCCGCCAGGGCTGTACCTGCCAGGCTCAACAAACCTACCGCTAACAGAAACTTTTTCATCCGTTACTTTCCTTGCGCTGATCAAAAAATGTACGCCGACACGCAGGGTATCGGCGCCCAAAGGGTGTAGCGCAGGTTATGGCAATCGGCCAGCGTGCAAGTTCAACCGTGCCGATCAACTATTGGCAATACGGAAGCCCACCTTGAGGGTCACTTGGAAGTGCGCGGCCTTGCCGTCCTTGATGTGGCCACGGGTTTCGGTGACCTCAAACCACTCCAGGTGCTTGATGCTCTTGTTGGCCTCGGCCAGGGCATTGTTGATGGCGTCCTCGATGCTGGTTGGGGACGAGCCCACCAGTTCGACTTTTTTGTAGGTGTGATGATCAGTCATGAGTGCTCTCCTGGGTCGATGAATACAGCCTAGCAGTGATTCTTCGTACTGCTTCTGGCGACTCTTCTCACCTGAAAGTTCAGATTTACTGCACTTTCTGAAACCCCCGCAGTCGGAATCAACACACGTTACTCATTCACTCCAGGAGAGCCCACATGGCCAACACCTCTTTACGCAAAGCGTCATTGGAAAGCATGGAAGCCGAGATTTCGAGCCTGCTCAAATCCCTTGAGAGCCTCAAGGACGATGCATCCGACGAGTCGCGCAAAACCCTCAAGGCCCTGAAAAGCAATGCCGAGAATGCCCTCAAGCACTCCCGCCATCTGATCAGCGATGCCTACGAAGAAAGCAAAGTGAAAATCCGCGAAACCGGGGTTGCCACCCGTGACTATGCCCAGGAGCACCCTTGGACCACCGCCGGCGTTGCCGTTGGCGCACTGGGCCTGCTGGCGGCCTACCTGCTGTGCAAACGCGGTGACTAAACCGGTTGGCGCGCAAGCTCAGCCTTGAGCCATTGCGCCAACTGCCGGGCGCGCCCATCCGCGGCGCGCTTGGGTAGCCACAACGCCAGTTGCGCCGGGGTTTGACTAAAACCCCACGGCGCAACCAGGCGACCGGCACGCACGTCCTCCGCCACCAGCGGTTGCGGTGCGATCGCCACCCCCAGGCCCGCTACGGCCGCCTCCAGCAAATAATACAAATGCTCAAAACCCTGGCCGTACTTAAGCGCGCTGGCGTCGATGCCATGGTGCTGCGCCCAATTGGGCCAGGCTTGCGGGCGCGAGGTGGTGTGCAACAGGGCTTCACCCAGCAAGGCCTGGGCGGGCGCCTGGCGCAGGGCCTGGTAATGGGCAAAGTGCGGGCTCATCACCGGGCCGATCCGCTCGCTGACCAACTCGTACACCTGCATATCGGCCGGCCACGGCGGCTCGGCAAACACCAGCAAGGCATCCAAGCCCGGCCGTCTGGGGTCAAGATCACCTTCGCCCGCTGATAGATGCAGGCGCAAATCCGGCAAATCCGCATTCAAGCGCCCCAGCCGTGGAATAAACCAGCGCGCCAGCAAACTGCCGGAACAGCCGAGAACAAACGGCGCATCAGCGCTGCTCTGGGTCAGTTCCCCGCACACATCCCGCAGGCGCTCGAACGCCTCGAAGCTGGCATCGCGCAGCCGCACCCCGGCATCTGTGAGTTTAATGCCACGCCCATCCTTGACGAAAAGACTCACCCCAAGGTGTTCTTCCAACACTTTCAGTTGTCGGCTGACGGCACCGTGGGTCACATGCAATTGCTCGGCAGCCTGGCTGACGCTGTTGAGGCGGGCAGTGGCTTCGAACGCACGCAGGGCGTTAAGGGGTGGAAGGTCTCGGCTCATCTGTGAGTTTTCCTGACAGGTTGCGGCGATCTTATCGGTTTTCACGGTACAGCGTCAGGGGTAGAGTGGCCGTCATTGCCTCTCCCACCTCTTCATCCTGGAGCGCACCATGACTCAGTCCCAGACCGATTTACGCAACGGCCCTGATGCCAACGGCCTGTTTGGCGCGTTCGGCGGCCGCTACGTGGCGGAAACCCTGATGCCGTTGATCCTCGACCTGGCCCGCGAATACGAAGCGGCCAAAGTCGATCCGGCCTTCAACGAAGAACTGGCCTACTTCCAGCGCGACTACGTCGGACGCCCAAGCCCGCTGTATTTCGCCGAGCGCCTGACCGAGTTCTGCGGCGGCGCCAAGATCTACCTCAAGCGTGAAGAGCTGAACCACACCGGCGCGCACAAGATCAATAACTGCATCGGCCAGATCCTGCTGGCGCGGCGCATGGGCAAAAAACGCATCATCGCCGAGACCGGCGCCGGCATGCACGGCGTGGCCACCGCCACCGTCGCCGCGCGGTTTGGCCTGCAATGCGTGATCTACATGGGCACCACCGATATCGAGCGCCAGCAGGCCAACGTGTTTCGCATGAAGCTGCTGGGTGCCGAAGTGATCCCAGTGGTCGCCGGCACCGGTACCCTCAAGGACGCGATGAACGAAGCCCTGCGCGACTGGGTAACCAACGTCGACAGCACCTTCTACCTGATCGGCACCGTGGCCGGCCCGCACCCATACCCTGCGATGGTGCGCGACTTCCAGGCGGTGATCGGCAAGGAAACCCGCACCCAGTTGCAAGCCCAGGAAGGCCGCCTGCCGGACAGCCTGGTGGCGTGCATCGGCGGTGGCTCGAATGCCATGGGCCTGTTCCACCCGTTCCTCGATGACACCAGCGTGGAGATCATTGGTGTTGAAGCCGCCGGCTACGGCATCGAAACCGGCAAGCACGCGGCCAGCCTCAATGGCGGCGTACCGGGCGTGCTGCACGGCAACCGTACCTTCCTGTTGCAGGACGACGACGGCCAGATCATCGACGCCCACTCGATCTCTGCGGGCCTCGATTACCCCGGCATCGGCCCTGAGCACGCATGGTTGCACGACATTGGCCGCGTCCAGTACACCTCGGTAACCGACGACGAAGCCCTCGACGCCTTCCACAAATGCTGCCGCCTGGAAGGGATTATTCCGGCACTGGAAAGCGCCCACGCCCTGGCCGAAGTGTTCAAGCGCGCCCCGACCCTGCCCAAGGATCACCTGATGGTGGTCAACCTGTCAGGCCGTGGCGACAAGGACATGCAGACCGTTATGCACCATATGGAAACCGCCAAGCAGGAGAAACACTGATGAGCCGCCTGCAAACCCGCTTTGCGCAACTCAAGGAACAAAACCGCGCCGCCCTGGTGACCTTCGTTACCGCTGGCGACCCGGGGTATGACACCTCCCTGGCGATCCTCAAGGGCTTGCCGGCAGCCGGCGCCGATGTGATCGAACTGGGCATGCCTTTCACCGACCCCATGGCCGATGGCCCGGCGATCCAGCTGGCCAATATCCGTGCGTTGGGCGCCAAGCAGAACCTGGCGAAAACCCTGCAGATGGTGCGCGAGTTCCGCAAGGGCAACACTGATACACCGCTGGTGCTGATGGGCTACTTCAACCCGATCCACATGTACGGCGTGCCACGGTTTATCAGTGACGCAAAAGAGGCCGGCGTCGATGGCCTGATCGTGGTCGATATGCCACCGGAACATAACAGCGAACTGTGCGACCCGGCCCAGGCCGCGGGCATCGACTTTATCCGCCTGACCACGCCAACCACTGACGATGTGCGCCTGCCCACCGTGCTCAACGGCAGCTCCGGGTTTGTGTACTACGTGTCGGTGGCCGGTGTGACCGGTGCCGGTGCCGCCACCCTGGAGCACGTGGAAGAAGCCGTCGGCCGCCTGCGCCGGCATACCGACCTGCCGATCAGCATCGGCTTCGGCATCCGCACCCCGGAACAAGCCGCCGCCATCGCCCGCCTGGCGGACGGTGTGGTGGTGGGGTCGGCGCTGATCGACCACATCGCCAATGCCAGCAACGACCAGCAAGCGATTGACGGGGTGTTGAGCCTGTGTGCAGCGCTGTCGGAAGGTGTGCGTAACGCTCGCAAGTAAGATTCTTGCTCTGGGCAAGCGGGCTGTTGTGGCGAGGGAGCTTGCTCCCGTTGGACTGCGTAGCAGTCCCATTTTAGGGCCGCTTCGCGCCCCAACGGGAGCAAGCTCCCTCGCCACAGGCCCCTAGCGGATAGGTATCTATTCCTTGAGCTCGATGCGCTCGACCTTGCCCACCAGCAGTATGTAGGACAGCGCCCCCAGCAGCGCCAGCACCGCAATGTAGGTAATCGCCGGCGCAAACGAATCGCCCGTGGCCAGAAAGCCAATGACGATCGGCGTGGTGATCGCCGCCAGGTTGCCGATGAAATTGAACACTCCCCCAGTCAGCCCCAACAGCCGCGCCGGCGCCAGGGTCGAGACCAGCGACCAGGTGATCGACGCCAGGCCGTTGCCGAAAAACGCCACCGCCAGGAACGCAATCACCAGTGGCGTCGAATCGACGAAGTTGGCGCCAATGATTGCCGTGGAAATCAGCAGGCCGCTGATGATCGGCAACTTGCGCGCAAACCCCACCGAGGTGCCACGGCGGATCAGCCAGTCGGAAAACAGCCCGGAACACAACACCCCGACAAAGGCCGCGAGGAAGGGTAGCGAGGCGAGCAGGCCGGACTTGATGAAGTCCATGCCGCGATATTTCACCAGGTAGGTCGGGAACCATGTCAGGAAAAACCACAGGGTCGAGTTCAGGCAGAACTGGCCCAGGTAGATGCCCCACAGCTTGCGCTTGCTCAGCACGATCCCCAGGTCGACCCAACTGAAGGGCGCCTTGCGCTTGGCAGTTTGTGCGTCCAGGTCCACCAGGCCGCCGCCTGCGCGGATCAGCTCGATTTCTGCGCTATTGACCCCTTTGAAGTCCCGCGGCTCGCGGTACACCGCGTACCACACCAGCGCCCAGAGGATGCCCACCGCGCCGGTGCTGATAAACACCATGTGCCAGCCATAGTGGTGCTGCAACCAGGCCAGCACCGGGGTGAGGAACGCCAGCCCGACGAACTGCCCGGACGTGTAGAAACCAATGGCCGTGGCACGCTCGCGCTCGGGAAACCAACTGGTGACGACCCGGCTGTTGATCGGATAAGCCGGCGCTTCCAGGGCACCCACCGCCATGCGCAACACGAACAACGCGATAAAGCTCGCAGCAAAGCCCAGCATCACCGTGGCAATCGACCATAACAGCAGGGCGGCGGTGTACAGAATGCGCGGCGGCACCCGGTCCACCAGCCAGCCGCCGGGGATTTGCATGGCGGCATAGGTCCAGCCGAACGCCGAAAAAATCAGCCCGACATGCACCGGGTCGATGCCCAGCTCACTGGTCAGGGCTGGCGCGGCAATTGACAGGTTGCTGCGGTCCAGGTAGTTGATCACCACCGTGATAAACAGCAGGACCATGATGAAGTAACGCTTGCGGCTGGGCGTGACTAAAGACGCCTGCCCGGTGAGGGTTTCAGGGTGCATGGGGGAGCCTCTTATTATGTTTATTGAGGTCGGTTAACGGCTACCGGGTTGAAAGTGGAAGCTGGCTTGCCTGCGATGGCGGCGGAACATTTAAGATTGCTATCGCAGGCAAGCCAGCTCCCACACTGACCACGTGCCATCAGGTGAAAATCACCACTCGGCAAAGCTGCCATCGGCATGCCGCCAGATCGGGTTGCGCCAGCGGTGACCAATGGCCGCGCGCTCGATCACGTATTCCTCGTTGATCTCAATCCCCAGGCCCGGCCCGTTGGGGATCTTCACGAAGCCTTGGTCGTAATCAAAAACTCCCGGATCGCGCACGTAGTCGAGCAGGTCATTGCTCTCGTTGTAGTGAATGCCCAGGCTTTGCTCCTGGATAAACGCGTTGTAGCAAACCGCGTCCAGCTGCAGGCACGCCGCCAGGGCAATCGGCCCCAGCGGGCAGTGCAGGGCCAGGGCCACGTCGTAGGCTTCGGCCATGTTGGCGATCTTGCGGGTTTCGGTGATGCCGCCGGCATGGGACGCATCCGGCTGGATGATGTCGACGTAGCCTTCGCTGAGCACGCGCTTGAAGTCCCAGCGTGAGAACAGCCGCTCACCCAAGGCAATCGGGGTGCTGGTCAGGGGCGCCAGCTCCTTGAGCGCTTCGTAGTTTTCGCTGAGCACCGGTTCTTCGATAAACATCAACTTGTACGGGTCCAGCTCTTTCATCAGCACCTTGGCCATGGGCTTGTGCACGCGGCCATGGAAGTCCACGCCGATGCCGACATTCGGGCCGACCGCATCGCGCACGGCGGCGACGTTGGCCAGGGCCTGGTCGACCTTGTCGAAGGTGTCGAGAAACTGCAGCTCCTCGGTGCCATTCATCTTCACCGCCGTAAACCCACGGGCCACGGCTTCCTTGGCCGCACGGGCGGTGTCAGCCGGGCGGTCACCGCCGATCCACGAATAGACACGGATCTTGTCCCGCACCTGGCCGCCCAGCAGGTCGCTGACCGACACCCCGAGGGCCTTGCCCTTGATGTCCCACAAGGCCTGGTCGATGCCGGCCAGGGCGCTCATATGAATCGCACCGCCCCGGTAGAAGCCGCCGCGATACAGCACGGTCCAGATATCTTCGATATTGCGTGGGTCTTTGCCGATCAAATAGTCGGACAGCTCCTCGACCGCGGCCGCCACGGTGTGGGCGCGGCCTTCAACCACGGGCTCGCCCCAACCGGTCACACCCTGGTCGGTTTCCACTTTGAGGAAGCACCAGCGCGGCGGCACGATAAAGGTGGTCAGTTTGGTGATTTTCATCTGCTTATCTCTCTTGTCGGATGCAGCGCCTGGGCGCCAGGCACACTCAGTTCAAGGCGTTCCAGGCAGCGACATACGCCTGGGCACGGCTCGCCACCTGCTCGACACTCATGCCGGGCTTGAACAGCCCGGAGCCCAGGCCAAAGCCCTTGACCCCGGCGTCGACGAACACTTGCATGTTGTCCGGGGTAATCCCGCCCACCGGCAGCAGGACCGTGCCGGCCGGCAGCACCGCCAGCCAGGCCTTGACCACCGCCGGGCCCATTTGCTCGGCCGGGAACAGCTTCAGCACATCGGCACCTTCGGCCAGGGCGGCGAAAGCTTCGGTGGGCGTCGCGACCCCGGGCGACAGGTACAGGCCCGCGGCTTTTGCGGCGCGCAGCACCTTGGCATCACTGTGGGGCATAACGATCACCTGGCCACCCGCCGCCTTCACCCGCTCCACCTGCTCGGGCGTCAGCACGGTGCCGGCACCGATCAGGCAATCGGCGGGCAACGTCTCACGCAGGGTGCGGATGCTGGTGTAGGGATCGGGCGAGTTGAGCGGCACTTCGATCACCCGGAACCCGGCCTGGTACAGCACCTGGCCGACAGCTGCGGCCTCATCCGGGCACAAGCCCCGCAAGATCGCGATCAAACCGTTTTGAGTGAGTGCTTGCTTGAGCATGTTAGGCCTCGATTGCAGGTTGAATGAGCCCGGCGGCCAGTGCCAGTTGCCACAGGCCGCGCTGAGTTGCTTCTTGCGCGAGGCTGACGTGGCTGAAACCACACAGGGCGAGGGCGCGCTGGTAACGGGCGCAGAGGGCGTTGGCGCCGACCAGGATGATCGACGGGATGCGTGCACGGTCGGGCAAGCCGGCCAGTTCATGGCCGATCAGCAGGCCGGACAGGTAGTCGGGTTGCTGCTCAGGGGTCAGTTCAGCGGTCAACCCGAGGGTGCGCGCGCTGAACAGGGTCGACAGCACCCCACGCTGGCCATCCGCTGAAAGCGCCACGTGCACGCCTCGATCAAACGCTTGGGCCTGGAACTGCCCGGCGCTCTTTTGCGTGCGCCCCAGAATGCTGTGCGTGCTCAGCACCGCGAACAGTTCACCGGTCATGAAGGTGTCAAAGTGGGTGATGCGGCCTTCGACCACCTCGACCCATTTGGAATGGCTGCCGGGCAGGCCGATCAATAACTCAGCGCAGGCTGGCAGGCTTTGCAGCACGCCGAGCACCTGGGTTTCTTCGCCGCGCATCACGTTGGGCAAGCCAACCTGCTCGATCACGCCGGGCACGATATGCACATCGACACCGCGCAGGCTGCGTACCTTGTGCAGGGCCTGGCCGAGGCTGGCGACGTCGACCGGCGTCTTGCGATAGGCCGCTTCGCCCCAGCCCTGGGCGCTGCCGACCATGCCGCAGGCAATCACCGGCAGATCGGGCTGGGCAGCCAGCCAGTCGCCACAGGCGTCATCAAACGCCAGTTCAAACCCATCGCTGCAGTGAATGCCGGCAATCACCCGTGGTTCGCTGGGCAAATGCATGATCCCCGACGCCAGCGAGCGCTGTTCGAGGACCTGGCCACCGGGGCCGAGCTTATAAGCACGAAGGGAACTGGTACCCCAATCGAGCGCGATCAATTGCGCCGGCATCGCTTCACCTGGAATGTGACAGATGGCCGACTATAAACCTAAGGTTTGAAATATCTCAATATATAAATATCAATCCCATATAGTGGAACAAGATAAAGAAAATCCCCACGCCCCCGTACTTTTCATCGCACAGGAACGTGAGGATTCAGCTGACAGTAACTGGTTAAAAAATCGACAGATCCAACGGGCGCATGGCCCCCATCCAGATCGCGTAGTCGGTGTGGTCCTTCAGGTCATCGCCGGTATCCGGGTGCAGAAACACCACCAACCCATTGCGATTGAGCGCCAGCCACGGCAGCGCCACGCCGATGTACTGCGGGTCGAACGCCAGCTGGCAGCTCCAATCCGGGTGCGGGCCCACCGGGCGCTCATGCATGCGCCCCATGCGCAGCGGGAAGATGGCCGCCGCGTCTTCACACAGCGTGCGCGCCTGGTCGATCGTACTGGCGTCGAAGTAGATATGGGCGTGGTAGCCCTTGATACGTTGCATGACAGGCTCCGGACTCGTTGATCGGCCGATCCTAGACCGCAATCGACGGCAGGGCCAGCCCGGCCAGGGGCTGCGCGCTGCTGGCCTGCTCCGCCGCCAGCCACTCGACAAACCGTTCGATCAGCTGCCCGCGGCGCTTGCGCTGGGGCAACACCACGTAATATCCAAAGCGCGAGATCACCGTGTCGCCAATCGGCCGGCACAACCACTTCTGCTCCAGCAGGTTATCCACCAGATGGCGCCAGCCGATGGCCACACCCTGGCCGGCAATCGCCGCCTGGATCAGCAGGGTGTAATTGTCGAAACGCAGCGGCCCCGGGGTTGGTGCGGCGGTGATCCCCAGTTCGCGAAACACCCCGTTCCAGTCGAACCACTGGCTGTTGTTTTCCTGGCGCAGGTGCAACAGCGGCAGTTCCTGCAGGCTTTGTAGCGACAGGGGTGCAGTGCGGCCCTTGAGCAGTTGCGGGCTGCACACCGGGAACACTTCCTCGTTGAACAACCACTGGCTGTGGCCCTGGCGAAAACGCCCATCGCCAAACAACACCGCCACATCGATATCACTGCGCAAGGTCGCGTGGTTGCGCTCGCTGGTGACCAGGCTCACATCCACCTGTGGGTTGGCTTCGTGAAAGCGATGCAGACGTGGCATCAGCCAATAGGCAGCGAAGGCGAAGTCAGTCGCCACTTGCAACACTTCGTGCTGGTCCTGCTCTGTGATCGCGCCCAGGCCCGTATCAATGCTCTGCAACCCGGCCTGAACATGTTCGAACAGCAGCATGCCCGCGTCCGTCAGTTCGATGCCACGGTAGATGCGATCAAACAGGCGCACCGCCAGTTGTTCTTCCAGGCGCTTGATCTGCTGGCTGACAGCCGGCTGGGTGGTGCCCAGCTCCATGGCCGCCGCGGTGAAGCTGCGATGACGGGCGGCGGCTTCAAAGGCCCGCAACAGATCCAGCGACAGGTTACCCAGGGCTTTATACATAAGCGGTGCTTATCCTAGACATTGCTTTTCATGGGCTTTACCACGGTTTCCATGGCCTGCATGCTCAATCGCATAAACACTGACTATGGAATGCCGAGAGACCATGAAGCGCAAGAACATTCTTTTCATCATGGCCGATCAAATGGCCGCGCCGTTGCTTCCGTTCTACGGGCCTTCGCCGATCAAACTGCCCAACCTGAGCCGCCTCGCCGCCCAGGGCGTGGTGTTCGACGCTGCATACTGCAACAGCCCGCTGTGCGCGCCGTCGCGCTTTACCCTGGTCAGCGGCCAGTTGCCGAGCAAGATCGGCGCCTACGACAACGCGGCGGATTTCCCCGCCGACGTCCCGACTTACGCCCACTACCTGCGCCGCCTCGGCTATCGCACGGCGCTGTCGGGCAAGATGCATTTCTGCGGGCCCGACCAGCTGCACGGCTATGAAGAGCGCCTCACCAGCGATATCTACCCCGCCGACTACGGCTGGGCGGTGAACTGGGATGAGCCCGACGTGCGCCCCACCTGGTATCACAATATGTCGTCGGTGCTGCAAGCCGGCCCGTGTGTGCGTACCAACCAGCTGGATTTCGACGAAGAGGTGGTGTTCAAGGCCCAGCAGTACCTGTTCGACCATATTCGCGAGGACGGCGACCAGCCGTTCTGCCTCACGGTGTCCATGACCCACCCCCACGACCCGTACACCATTCCCAAACCGTTCTGGGATCTGTACGACGACAGTGACATCCCAATGCCTACAACCCCGGCCCAGACCGAGCTGGACCCCCATTCCCAGCGCCTGCTCAAGGTCTACGACCTGTGGGACAAGCCGCTGCCTGTGGATAAGATCCGCGATGCGCGGCGCGCCTACTTCGGTGCCTGCAGCTACATCGACAGCAATGTCGGCAAACTCCTGCAAACCCTGCAGGACACTGGCCTGGCCGAGGACACCATCATTGTGTTCTCCGGCGACCACGGCGACATGCTCGGCGAGCGTGGGCTCTGGTACAAAATGCACTGGTTTGAAATGGCCGCTCGGGTGCCGCTACTGGTCTGTGCGCCGGGGCAATTCCAGGCCGGGCGGGTGAGTGCGGCGGTGTCCACTGCCGACCTGTTGCCGACCCTGGTGGAGCTGGCCGGCGGTGAACTCGACGCCAACCTGCCCCTGGATGGCCGCTCGCTGGTCCCGCACTTGCAAGGGCAGGGCGGGCATGACGAGGTGTTCGGCGAATACATGGCCGAAGGCACCATCGGCCCACTGATGATGATTCGCCGGGGCGCCTACAAATTCATCTACAGCGAGGACGATCCTTGCCTGCTGTTCGATGTACACAACGACCCCCGTGAGCAGGAAGAACTCAGCCAGTCGCCGGCCCACCGTGCGCTGTTCGACGCCTTCCTGGTCGAGGCGCGAGCCAAATGGGACATGCCCGCGATCCACCAGCAAGTGCTCGCCAGCCAGCGCCGCCGGCGCCTGGTATACGAGGCGCTGACACTGGGCAAACTCAAGAGCTGGGATCACCAGCCGCTGGTAGACGCCAGCCAGCAGTACATGCGCAACCATATCGACCTCGACGATCTGGAGCGCAAGGCACGTTATCCACAACCCTGCCAAAACCAATAAATCCAGTGAGGGGAAGGCCATGCAAAAGTTATCCACAGCCGTGAGTGCCGTACTGCTATTGAGTGCTAGCCAGGTGTACGCCGACGCCCGTTGCGAGACGGTAAAAATGGCCGACCCCGGCTGGAGCGATATTGCCGCCACCAACGCCATCACTGGTTTTTTACTGAGCGGCATGGGTTACAAGGCCAAGGTCGATACCCTGGCGGTGCCGATCACCTTTGGCGGGCTCAAGGACGGCCAGGTGGATGTGTTTATGGGGAATTGGATGCCGGCGCAGCAGGGCTTCTACGACAAGTTCGTGGCCAATGGCGACGTGGTGCAACTGGCGAAAAACCTCGAGGGCACCGAGTTCACCCTCGCGGTGCCGGACTATGTGTGGGAGGCCGGCGTGCATGATTTTGCCGACCTGAATAAATTCGCCGACAAGTTCGACAAGAAGATCTACGGCATCGGCTCCGGCGCGCCGGCCAACCTGTCGCTGCAAGAGATCATCAAGAAAAACGACTTCGACCTCGGCCAGTGGAAGCTGATCGAATCCAGTGAGCAGGCGATGCTCGCCGAGGTGTCCAGGGCGGTGAAGCGCGAGCGTTTCGTCACCTTCCTCGGCTGGACGCCTCACCCGATGAACGTGCAGTTGAAGATGCGCTACCTCAAGGGCGGCGAAAAATACTTCGGCGACACCGGCAGCGTGTACACCCTGACCCGCAAGGGTTATGCACAAGCCTGCCCGAATGTGGCGAAACTGCTGACCAACCTGACGTTTACCCAGGACATGGAGAACAGCATCATGGCCGAGGTGGCGAACAACAAGGTCAGCAATGCCGACGCGGCGAAGGCATGGATCAAGGCCAATCCGGCGGTGCTGGAGCAGTGGCTGGAGGGAGTCAAAACCCTGGATGGCCAGGAGGCATTGGCGGCGGTCAAGGCCAGGCTTTGACAGCGCCCACACAAGCCAGCGCCCACAGGGCAGTGTTTGTGCTGATACCCTGACTCAAACTTTTTTGACCTGAGCTGCCCAATGCCCCGGCCCCATACACTCTTCCCCTTCCTGCGCTGGCTGCCGCGCCAGACCCGCGCCAGCGTCGGCCGGGATGCGTTGGTCGGCCTCAGCGGCGCGGTGCTGGCCTTGCCGCAATCCATCGCCTACGCCCTGATCGCCGGCCTGCCCCCCGAATACGGCTTGTATGCGGCAATCATCCCGGTGCTGATTGCCTGCCTGTGGGGTTCGTCCTGGCATTTGATCTGCGGTCCGACGGCGGCGATTTCCATCGTGCTCTACGCCAGCATCAGCCCGCTGGCGGTGCCGGGCTCGCAGGACTACATCACCCTGATTCTGTTACTGACCTTGCTTGCCGGCGTATTCCAATGGCTATTGGGCATACTGCGCTTTGGTGCGCTGGTCAATTTCGTCTCCCATTCAGTCGTCCTCGGCTTCACCCTCGGCGCGGCAGTGGTCATCGCCCTGGGCCAGTTGCCGAACCTGCTGGGGCTCGACCTGCCCAGCCAGGCCACGGCGATCAACAGCCTGCTGGCGCTGATCGACCACGGCGGCGAGTGGGATCGCCCGTCACTGGCCCTTGGCCTGGGCACCTTGCTGGTGGGCGTGCTGCTTAAATACTGCGTACCGCGCTGGCCGAACTTGTTGATTGCCCTGGCCCTGGGCAGCCTGGCGACGTGGGTGTGGCCGGCGATGTTCGGGCATGTGGCGCGGGTCAGCTCATTTGTTGGCCAACTGCCGCCGTTCAGCCCGTTGCCGCTGGACCTGGACATGATCCTGCGCCTGCTACCCAGTGCCGTGGCGGTGGGCATGCTGGGGTTGGTGACCAGCCTGTCGATTGGCCGCTCGCTGTCGGCGCGCTCGCAACAACTGCTCGATGCCAATCAGGAAGTACGTGCCCAAGGGTTATCCAATATCGTCGGCGGATTTTTCTCCGGCTACCTGTCGGCCGGTTCCTTCACCCGCTCGGGCCTGAGTTACGAGGCGGGCGCCTGTTCGCCGCTGGCGGGGGTGTTTTCGGCGTTATGGGTGGCACTGTTTGCGCTGTTTGGCGCGGCGTTGATTGCGCATATCCCGATCCCGAGTATGGCCGCCAGCATTCTGCTGATCTGCTGGGGCCTGGTGGACCATCGTGGCATCCGCGCACTGTGGCGGGTCAGCCGTGCCGAGTGTGTGGTGATGGGCCTGACCTGCCTGGCTACCTTGCTGCTGGAGCTGCAAACGGCAATCTATGCCGGCGTGCTGGCATCGTTGTTCTTCTACCTCAAGCGCACCTCACAGCCACGGGTCCAGCAATGGCGCGATGGGGAAGACGATGTGCTGCGGGTCGGTGGCTCGATCTTCTTTGGCGCCAGCCATTACCTGCAAGTGCGCTTGCAGCGCCTGCAAGGCCAGCGGGTGGTGATCGAGGCGCAGCAGATCAACTTTATCGACTATTCCGGGGTGGAGATGCTGCACCAGGAGGCGCGGCGATTGCGGGGCCTGGGGCGCAGCCTGACGTTGCGCCGGGCCCGGCCGCAAGTGGTGGAGGAGTTGAGGAAGCTGGAGGGGGCCGACAAGTGCCCGATCCTTTTCGAAGACTGACACGGTCAAAAACTGTAGGAGCTGGCTGGCCAGCTCCTACATTAGAATCAGTTAGCCGCCAGTTGTTTGCGCAGTTCAGCCAGCACCGGCGCCGAATCCGGCCGCACCCCGCGCCACAGGTAGAAGGCTTCCGCCGCCTGCTCCACCAGCATGCCCAAGCCATCCATTGCCATCGCCGCACCGTGTTCAGTGGCCCAGCGGCAGAATGCGGTCGGCTCCTTGGCGTACATCATGTCGTAGCAAAAGGTCTTGCCCGGTTCGACCAGGCTGCCGGCAATCGGCGGTACATCGCCTGACAGGCTGGCCGAAGTGGCGTTGATGATCAGGTCCACCGGTTCACTCAGCCAATCGAAACCGCTGGCAGACACCGGCCCCAGGTCATCGAACAGTTCGGCCAGCCGCTCGGCTTTTTCCACGGTGCGGTTGGCGATAACCAGCGAGGCCGGCTGTTGCGCCAGCAGTGGTTCCAGGGCGCCGCGTACCGCGCCGCCGGCACCGAGCAGCAGGATGCGCTTGCCCGCCAGGCTCAGGCCGGCGTTGACGGTCAAGTCGCGCACCAGGCCGGCGCCATCGGTGTTGTCGCCCAACAGACTGCCATCGGCCAGCTTGCTCAGGGTATTCACCGCGCCTGCGCGCTGCGCACGCTCGGTCAGGGCGTTGGCCAGGCGGTAGGCCTCTTCCTTGAATGGCACGGTGACGTTGGCACCGCGCCCTTGCAGGAAAAATTCACGGGCACAGCCGGTGAAATCCTCGAGCGGCGCCAGCAGCGTGTTGTAGTCCAGCGCCTCGCCGGTCTGCTCGGCAAACAGGCGATGAATCAGCGGCGACTTGCTGTGGCCGATGGGGTTGCCGAACACCACATAACGATCCATCAGCTGGCCGCCTTGGGCGCAGCAAGGCCGAGCCAGTCACGGTCTTGCAGGAAGTAGTCGGTCAGGCGCGCTTCTTCGCTGCCGGCAATGGCCTTCCAGTCATAGCTCCAGCGCACTTGCGGTGGCAGCGACATCAGGATCGACTCGGTACGCCCGCCCGATTGCAGGCCGAACAGCGTGCCACGGTCGTAGACCAGGTTGAATTCCACGTAGCGCCCACGGCGGAATTCCTGGAACTGGCGCTGCTGCTCGGTGTAGGCCATCGCCTGGCGACGCTGGACGATCGGCAGGTAAGCGTCGCTGTAGGCGTCGCCAATGGCGCGGATAAAGGCGAAGCAGGTGTCGAAGTCCCACTCGTTCAAGTCATCGAAGAACAGGCCGCCAATGCCCCGGGGCTCGTTGCGGTGCTTGATGTGGAAGTAGCTGTCGCACCAGGCCTTGTAGCGCGGGTAAACGTCCGCGCCAAATGGCGCACAGGCCTGCTCGGCCACGCGGTGCCAGTGGATGCAGTCTTCTTCGTTGGCGTAGTAGGGCGTCAGGTCGAAGCCGCCACCGAACCACCACACCGGCTCTTCGCCTTCTTTCTCGGCGATGAAAAATCGCACGTTGGCGTGGGACGTCGGCACATGGGGGTTATGCGGGTGGATCACCAGGGACACGCCGAGGGCCTCAAAACCGCGACCGGCGAGCTCCGGGCGGTGGGCACTGGCGGACGGTGGCAGGCCGCTGCCGAACACGTGGGAAAAGTTAACGCCGCCTTTTTCGATCACGCTCCCGTTCTCGATTACCCGCGTGCGGCCACCGCCGCCGGCTGGGCGCGTCCAGGCGTCTTCGATAAAGCGCGTATCGGCCTCGAAGGTTTCCAGGGCGCTGCAAATGCGGTCTTGCAGGTCGAGCAGGTAGGCTTTTACAGCCTCGGTGCGGGTAGTCATGGCATCACCTTGAATCGGGCAAAGCTACGCGAGGCCATTGGGCGTCGGCGGCAAAGGGCGCACAGGATACCACCGCGCCGGGCGCTGCCACAGTTGACGAAGATCAAGCATAAGAGTCCGATAGGAGCCTTTGGCGAAACAGACTTGAGGAGAGAGCAGATGGCCAAACGTATCCAGTTCAGCGCCCATGGCGGCCCCGAAGTACTTGAGTATGTGGACTACACGCCAGCGGAACCAGGCCCACAGCAGGTCCGGGTGCGGAACAAGGCCATTGGCCTGAACTTCATCGACACCTATTACCGCAGCGGCTTGTACGCACCGCCGGCCCTACCCTCGGGCCTGGGCGCAGAAGGCGCGGGCGTGGTGGATGCGGTGGGCAGCGAAGTCAGCCAGTTCAAGGTCGGCGACCGCGTGGCCTACGGCAGCGGCCCTCTGGGTGCGTACAGCGAGCTGCATGTGTTGCCGGCGGCCAACCTGGTGCACCTGCCGGACGCCATCAGCTTCGAGCAAGCCGCCGGCGCCATGCTCAAGGGCCTGACCGTGCAGTACCTGCTGCGCCAGACCTATGAGTTGAAAGGCGGCGAAACCATCCTGTTCCACGCCGCTGCCGGCGGCGTCGGCTCCCTGGCCTGCCAATGGGCCAAGGCCCTGGGCGTGAAGCTGATCGGGACGGTCAGTTCGCCGGAAAAAGCCGCCCTGACCAAATCCCTCGGCGCCTGGGAAACCATCGACTACAGCCAGGAAAATGTCCCACAGCGGGTGCTGGAACTGACTGACGGCAAGAAGTGCCCGGTGGTGTACGACGGCGTCGGCAAGGACACCTGGCTCGCCTCGCTGGACAGCGTCGCGCCCCGTGGCCTGCTGGTGAGTTTCGGCAATGCGTCGGGCGC
Organism: Pseudomonas sp. WS 5411; assembly: GCF_012985595.1. Lineage (NCBI taxonomy): Bacteria > Pseudomonadati > Pseudomonadota > Gammaproteobacteria > Pseudomonadales > Pseudomonadaceae > Pseudomonas > Pseudomonas sp. WS 5411. The sequence continues at coordinate 104,367 of NZ_JAARMC010000007.1, read as the reverse complement.
GGTGGAGGGGGTGAACCTGGGGATTCTGGCCGCCAAAGGCTCGCTGTATGTCACCCGGCCAACACTGGCGACCTACGCCAATACGCCACAGAACCTACAGGCCATGGCTGACGATCTGTTTGGCATGATCGAAAGCGGCAAGGTGCGCATAGATATCAACCAGCGGTATTCCCTGGCGGACGCGGCGAAGGCGCAGGTGGAGTTGTCGGGGCGGCGGACGACGGGGTCGACCATTTTGTTGCCATAGGATCTCGGTGGTTTGGCAGACCGCTATCGCGGGCAAGCCCGCTCCCACATTCGAGCGCATTCCCATGCTGGAAATCGGTCGAATGTGGGAGCGAGCTTGCTCGCGATAGCCACGCCTGGGTCTCAGGACGGGCGCCGAACCTCGCCCGTCGCCAGATCCCGAATCAAACTAGGGTTCTTGCGCCCACCCAGACGCCCCCCCAGCACCAGGTCTACCTGCCCCCGGAAATACTGCTCTACCCGGATCCGCGTGCGCGCCGCCGGCCGGCCCTGGGGGTTGGCCGAGGTGGAGATCAGTGGCCCCACCAGCGAACACAAATCCCGCACCAGAGGGTGATCAGTGACCCGCAACGCTACCGTGTCGTGCTTACCGGTAATCCATTCAGGCAGCAGGTCCTGGTGGGGGACCAGCCAGGTGTTGGGCCCCGGCCAGGTACTGGCCATGCGGTCGATCCAGGTGTCCGGGAAGTCTTCGAATAGAAAATCGAATTGCCGGATATTGTCGGCGACCAGGATCAAGCCCTTATCCACCGAGCGGCCCTTGATCGCCAGCAGGCGATCCACCGCTTCTTCGTTCCACGGGTCGCAGCCCAGGCCCCACACGGCCTCGGTCGGATAGGCAATCACCGCGCCTGCGCGAACTTCTCGTGCGGCTTGTTGCACACGCCACCTGTTGACCATTACTCACTCTCCGGACTAAAGCTCTGCGCAGTTTACCGATCTTCGTAACAAAACCTAACTGCGCGCGAGCCAGCGGCCGCTTTCACAGATCACCCGGCCCTCCAGCTCCAGTTCGGTAAGGCTCACCAACACCTGGGACAGGCTTTGCCCGCTGGCAATGGCCAAACTTTCACTGGTCTGGGACGCCGCGTGCAGCAGCGCCACCAGCGGGTGGGTCACGGCCACCGGCGCGGGCCGCGACAACGCCTGCCAGCCGCGCAACCCTTCAAGAATGTGTTCGATGGTTTCCACCAACACCGCACCGTCACGGATCAACTGATGGCAGCCCCGGGCCCCCGGATGATGAATCGAGCCCGGTATCGCATACACCTCGCGCCCCTGCTCGGCGGCCAGCCGCGCGGTAATCAGCGAGCCGCTGGCCACGCTGGCTTCCACCACCAGCACGCCCAGGGACAGACCACTGATAATGCGGTTGCGTCGTGGGAAGTTTCCAGCCTGAGGCCCGGCGTCCAGCGGAAACTCGGAAACCACCGCGCTGCCCTGAGCAATCATTGCCTCGGCGAGCCGGCGGTGGCGCTGTGGATAAAAATTTTCCAGGCCGGTGCCCAGCACCCCGATAGTCTGCCCTCCGACATCTAATGCCGCCTGATGGGCGGCCCCATCAATTCCCAGGGCCAACCCACTGGTGATGACAAAACCGGCGCTCGCCAGGCTGCGGGAAAAGGCTGCCGCCGTGTCCATTCCGGGGCGCGAAGCGCGTCGGCTGCCGACCATGGCCAACTGCGGTTTTTCCAGGATCGTGGGCGTGCCGGCCACGAATAATAACGGCGGCGCATCGTCCAGTTCGGCCAGCAAGGCTGGGTAGTCGGGCTGGTCCCACATCAACAAATGCTGGGCCGGGCGCTCTAGCCAGGCCAATGCGGCGCTGGCGCCATCACGCACTTGCGCACTGCGCCGGGCTTCGGCGCAGGCCGCCGGCAATCCCAGGGAGCGCCAGGCACTGGCTGGCGCGCCGATGGCTTTTGAGGCGCAGCCAAAGGCCTCGATCAATGTTTTAAAACGCCTTGGCCCCAGCTCCGGCATACGGTGCAAACGCAGGCGGGCTTCGAGCTCGGCAGGGGAAATATTCGGAGTATGAATGACTGACATATGATCATCCTTGATCAGGAACAAGCTGTGGATAACTCTGTTGGTAACTTCTTTAGCAGGCTAATTATTGCAACTGGTTATTGCCGCCCAACCGGGCCGCCTGTTTTGAAGACGAGTAGCGATTTCCTCATGGGGGCAATCTCCTTTATTATGTGGGTTCGCGTGAAATGCCTGGCCTTCGCGGCCTGCGAGCGTTTCACACCGGCCGTGCGGGTGTCCCGACGCCGATTTGCCTTTACCTCACATGTGCAGCAATTACGCTTATGGCTATTTTGAACATCCTCGAATTCCCGGACTCGCGCCTGCGCACTATCGCCAAACCGGTGGCCGTAGTGGACGACAAGGTTCGTCAGTTGGTCGATGACATGTTTGAAACAATGTATGAAGCACCGGGCATCGGCCTCGCCGCGACCCAGGTCAACGTGCACCTGCGCGTGGTGGTCATGGACCTGTCCGAAGACCGCAGCGAACCGAGGGTGTACATCAACCCGGAGTTCGAGCCGTTGACCGACGAGATGGGCGAATACCAGGAAGGCTGCCTGTCGGTGCCGGAGTTCTACGAGAACGTCGAGCGCCCGCTGCGCGTCAAGATCAAGGCCCTGGACCGCGATGGCAAACCCTTCGAGCTGATTGCCGAAGGCCTGTTGGCGGTGTGCATCCAGCATGAGTGCGACCACCTCAACGGCAAGCTGTTTGTCGATTACCTGTCCACGCTCAAACGCGACCGGATCAAGAAGAAACTGGAAAAGAAGCATCGCCAGCAAGCTTGATTCCCTTCTTTCAAAGGCTTGCTCCGGCAAGCCTTTTTCTTTTGTGAGACGTTTCCCATGACCGAGCCACTGCGCATCGTTTTTGCCGGCACCCCTGAATTTGCCGCCGAACACCTCAAGGCCCTGCTTGCCAGCCCTTATGAAATCGTCGCGGTGTACACCCAGCCGGATCGCCCGGCCGGCCGTGGGCAAAAACTGATGCCCAGCCCGGTCAAGCAGCTTGCCCTGGAACACGGCATTGTCGTGCTGCAACCGCCAACCCTGCGCAATGCCGAGGCCCAGGCTGAACTGGCCGCGCTGCAGCCGGACCTGCTGGTGGTGGTGGCCTACGGCCTGATCCTCCCCCAGGCGGTGCTGGATATCCCGCGCCTGGGCTGCATCAACAGCCATGCCTCGCTGCTGCCGCGCTGGCGCGGTGCGGCGCCGATCCAGCGCGCGGTGCAAGCCGGTGACGCCGAAAGCGGCGTGACCGTGATGCGCATGGAAGCCGGCCTGGACACCGGGCCGATGCTGCTCAAGGTCACCACGCCCGTCACCGCACAAGACACCGGCGGCAGCCTGCACGACCGCCTGGCCGAGATGGGCCCGCCTGCGGTGGTAGAGGCGATTGCCGGCCTCGCTGCTGGCACCTTGCAGGGTGAAGTGCAGGACGACAGCCTCGCCACCTACGCCCACAAGCTGAACAAGGACGAAGCACGCATCGACTGGAGCCGCCCGGCCGTGGAGCTGGAGCGCCTGGTACGCGCCTTCAACCCGTGGCCGATCTGCCACAGCACCCTCAATGGCGAAGCCTTGAAAGTCCTCGCCGCCACCCTGGCCGAAGGCAGCGGCGCCCCCGGTGAAATCATCGGCACCAGCAAGGAAGGCCTGCTGGTGGCCTGCGGCGAACAGGCACTGTGTCTGACCCGTCTGCAATTGCCCGGTGGCAAGGCGCTGAACTTCAGTGATTTGTTCAACAGCCGTCGTGAGAAATTTGCCCCCGGCATCATCCTCGGAGTGGACGCTTGATGAACCCGCGTTTGGCCGCCGCCAAGGCCCTGGCCGCCGTGCTCAACGGCAAGGCTTCCCTGAACAGCTCGTTGCCGGTGCAACTGGATAAAGTCGAAGACCGTGATCGCGGCTTCACCCAGGACCTGGCCTTTGGCACCGCCCGCTGGCAGCCGCGTCTGTCGGCGCTGGCGGCCAAGCTGCTGCAAAAGCCGTTCAAGGCCGCCGATGCCGACGTCGAGGCGTTGCTGCTGGTGGGGCTGTACCAATTGCTCTATAGCCGGGTGCCGGCCCACGCCGCCATCGGCGAAACCGTAGGCTGCGCCGACAAACTGAAAAAGCCATGGGCCAAGGCCTTGCTCAATGCCGTGCTGCGCCGCGCCCAGCGCGAAAGCGAGGGGTTGCTGGCCGAGCTCGAACACGACCCGGTAGTGCGCACTGCGCACCCGCGCTGGCTGCAAAAATCCCTCAAGGCGTTCTGGCCAGAGCAGTGGGAAGCCATCTGCGCTGCCAACAATGCCCACCCGCCAATGATTCTGCGGGTCAATCGTCGCCATCACAGCCGCGATGCCTATCTCCAATTACTGGCAGAGGCCGGCATCAATGCCAGCGCCTGTGTGTACAGCCAGGACGGCATCGTGCTGGAGACCGCAGGCGATGTGCGCAGCCTGCCAGGCTTTGCCGAAGGCTGGATCAGCGTGCAGGACGAAGCCGCGCAACTGGCCGCCGACCTGCTTGACCTGGCGCCGGGCCAACGGGTGCTGGACGCCTGCTGCGCGCCGGGCGGCAAGACCTGTCACATCATGGAAGTCGAGCCCGGCCTGGCCGGCGTCGTCGCCGTCGACTTGGAAGCCAAGCGCCTGGTACGCGTGCGCGAAAACCTTGCTCGCCTGGGCCTGGACGCCGAGCTGATTGCCGCCGATGGGCGCGACACCGCCACCTGGTGGGATGGCAAGCCGTTCCAGCGCATCCTGCTGGATGCGCCATGTTCCGCCACCGGTGTTATCCGCCGCCATCCGGATATCAAGCTGACCCGCCAACCCGACGACATCGCCGCCCTGGCTGTGCTGCAAGGCGAGTTGCTGGACGCGTTGTGGCCGACGCTGGAGGTCGGTGGCATCCTGCTCTACGCCACCTGCTCGACGTTGCCGACCGAAAACACCGAAGTGATCGAAGCCTTCCTCGCCCGCACCAGCGGCGCGCGGGAGTTGGACATTGCCACCACCGCCGGCATCAAGCAGCCCCACGGCCGCCAGTTGCTCGCGCAGGAAGGCGGGCACGATGGCTTCTATTACGCCAAGCTGATCAAGATTGCCGCTGCACGCGGTTGAATGATTTTTAAGGGAGTGACCGGATGAAGATCATCATCCTCGGCGCAGGGCAGGTCGGCGGTACGCTGGCCGAGCACCTGGCCAGTGAAGCCAACGACATTACTGTGGTCGACACCGACGCCGAACGCCTGCGTGGCCTGGGTGACCGCCTGGATATCCGCACGGTCCAGGGCCGCGCCTCGTTCCCCACTGTGTTGCGTCAGGCCGGTGCCGACGATGCCGACATGCTGGTGGCGGTGACCAACAGTGACGAGACCAACATGGTCGCCTGCCAGGTCGCTCACACCCTGTTCCACACCCCGACCAAGATCGCCCGGGTGCGTGAAGCGGCCTACCTGACCCGCGCCGGGCTGTTCGACAACGACGCGATTCCGGTGGACGTGCTGATCAGCCCGGAGCAGGTGGTCACCCACTACATCAAGCGCCTGATCGAAATCCCCGGTGCGCTGCAGGTGATCGACTTTGCCGAAGGCAAGGCGCAACTGGTGGCGGTCAAGGCCTACTACGGCGGGCCGCTGGTGGGCCAGCAACTGCGCCAGCTGCGCGAACATATGCCGAATGTGGAAACCCGCGTAGCCGCGATTTTCCGCCGCGACCGGCCGATCCTGCCCCAGGGCGACACGGTGATCGAAGCCGACGACGAAGTCTTCTTCATCGCCGCCAAGGCCAATATCCGTGCCGTGATGAGCGAAATGCGCCGGCTCGACGAGAGCTACAAGCGCATTGTCATCGCCGGCGGCGGGCAGATTGGCGAACGCCTGGCCGAGGCCATCGAAAGCCGCTACCAGGTGAAGATCATCGAGATGAACGCGGCGCGCTGCCGCTACTTGTCCGATACCCTCGACAGCACGGTGGTGCTGCAAGGCAGCGCGTCGGATCGTGACCTGCTGATGGAAGAAAATATCGCCGACGCGGATATCTTCCTGGCCCTGACCAACGATGACGAGGCCAACATCATGTCATCGCTGCTGGCCAAGCGGCTGGGGGCGAAGAAGGTGATGACCATCATCAACAACCCGGCCTATGTGGACCTGATCCAGGGCGGCGACATCGACATTGCCATCAGCCCGCAACTGGCCACCATCGGCACTTTGCTGGCCCACGTGCGGCGCGGCGATATCGTCAGCGTGCACTCATTGCGCCGCGGCGCGGCGGAAGCCATCGAGGCGATTGCCCATGGTGACTCCAAGTCGAGCAAGGTGATCGGCCGGGCGATTCGCGATATCGGTTTGCCACCGGGCACCACCATTGGCGCGATCATCCGCGATGAAGAAGTGATCATCGCCCATGACGACACGGTGATCGCCACGGGTGACCATGTGATTCTGTTCCTGGTGGATAAAAAACATATCCGCGATGTGGAGAAGCTGTTCCACGTGGGGTTGAGCTTTTTCTGATCTGACGGAGAGACCGACATGCTCGAATCCCTGGAAAAAATGCTCGCCAAGGGTGTGGATAACTCGCTGCTGCGCTTTGGCTTGGGCAAGGGTTACCTGGACCTGAAAGACAACGCCAAGGCGGCCGAGCATTTGCAGAGGTGCGTCGGGTTTGACCCGAAGTATTCGGCGGCGTGGAAGCTGCTGGGCAAGGCACACGCTGCGCTGGGCGATAAAAGCGCAGCACGCCAGGCATGGGAGCAGGGGATTACAGCGGCCCAGGCCCACGGCGACAAGCAGGCCGAGAAAGAGATGACGGTGTTCCTGAAAAAACTCGATCGCCAAGCCTGAATGGAGATCACAAATGTGGGAGCGGGCTTGCTCGCGAATGCGGTGTATCAGCTACACATTCAGTGACTGAGACTCTGCATTCGCGAGCAAGCCCGCTCCCACATTGGTTTTGCATCGACCTTGAGTCAGTCGCGAATCAGTACCAACGCGCCTCGCCTGGCGGGCGTTTCTTGAAGCGCTTCATGCTCCACATGTACTGGCTCGGGTAGGCGCCGACATAACGCTCCACCACCTTGCTCATCGCCGCGCAGGAGGTGGCCGTGTCGGTGCTGTACATGTCTTCCGGCGCCGCTTCCAGGATCACTTTGTAGCCCGAGCCGTCCGGCAGCCGCAGGGCATGCAGGAACACACCCACCGCCTTATGGCCGGCGAGCATGTTCGGCACGAACTTGCTGGTCAGCGCCTGGGTGGCGAAGAACGGTACGAAAATCCCGGCCGATTCCGCCGGCTCCGGATCCGCGGGAATCCCCACCTGGCCGCCCTTGCGCACTTCCTTGATCACGCTGAGGATGCCTTCCTTGGTCGACGCCGCCACCCGGTTGCCCAGTTGCACGCGTTGCTTGCGCAGCAGGTCATCCACTGCCTTGAGCTTGGGCGGGCGGTAGAAAATGATCGGTTTGCACTGGCTGCAATAGAAGTGGTTCAACACTTCCCAGTTGCCCAGGTGGCTGGTGATGCCGACCACGCCTTTGCCCGAGACCAAGGCTTGCTGCAGCACTTCCAGGCCTTCGACTTCGCGCACCAGGTCGATGGAGCGCTGGGCCGGCCAGATCCAGGCGCAGGCGCTTTCGGTCAGGGACTTGCCGATATCCATCAGGCTCTGGCCCGCCAGGCGCTCACGCTCAGCCGGGTCCATGTCCGGGAAACACTTGGAGAGGTTGATCCGCACCGTGTCGCGGGAGCGGTTGGGGGTTTTCCACATGATCCAGCCAATCGCCGAACCCACGGCTTGCACAGCGCGCCAGGGCAGCAGGGCAAACAATCGCAGAGCGCCTACCAGCAAGGCGCCTTTTAACTTTTCCACAGGTCACTCCTGATCGTGTGTGGTGCGCAAAGCGGCCATTCTAACCGGCGTTGACCAAGTCCGCGTAACGGTCGCAGTCCTGGGTGTGGTCCATGACCATGCCTGAGGCCTGCATGAAGGCGTAGCAGATAGTCGGGCCGACGAACGTAAAACCGGCTTTCTTGAGGGCTTTGCTCATGGCTTCGGCCTCTGGCGTAATCGCCGGGACCTGGCTGCGATCCTTGAAATGATTGACCTTGGGCACGCCGCCGACAAACGACCAGAGCAACCCCACCGGATCCTCCAGCGCCAGCCAGGCCGCGGCATTGCGCCGGGTGGCATTGAGTTTCAAGCGGTTGCGCACAATGCCTGGGTCGAGCATCAACTGCTCGATCTCGGCATCGCTCAACTGCGCCAGGCGCGTTGGATCAAAACCGAACAAGACCTTTCGATAATGCTCGCGTTTGCGTAAAACGGTGATCCAGGACAGGCCCGCCTGGAACCCTTCGAGCAAAAGCAACTCGAACAAACCCTGCGCATCGCGCAGCGGCGTTCCCCACTCTTGATCGTGATAAGCCATGTACAGCGGATCTTCAGAACACCAAAAGCAGCGTGGCATAAGGCTCCAGGGAGTGGTGGCGGGGCCGAATCGGGTATACTCCCGCCCTTTAAATCGCAGCCCAAGTAACAGGTGAATTTTGTGAGCCAGCCTACGCCAGCCGTGCGTACCTTCCAAGACTTGATCCTCGCCCTCCAGCAATACTGGGCCGAGCAAGGTTGTGTGGTACTTCAGCCCTACGATATGGAAGTAGGCGCCGGCACTTTCCACACCGCAACATTCCTGCGGGCCATCGGCCCGGAAACCTGGAACGCCGCTTATGTGCAGCCCAGTCGTCGCCCGACTGACGGCCGCTACGGCGAAAACCCCAACCGCCTGCAGCACTACTATCAGTTCCAGGTCGTCCTCAAGCCAAACCCGGACAACTTCCAGGAGCTGTACCTGGGCTCGCTGAAACATGTCGGCCTGGACCCGTTGGTCCACGACATTCGTTTCGTCGAAGACAACTGGGAATCGCCAACGCTCGGCGCCTGGGGCCTGGGCTGGGAAGTCTGGCTCAACGGCATGGAAGTCACGCAGTTCACTTACTTCCAGCAAGCGGGCGGCATCGAGTGCTACCCGGTGACCGGCGAGATCACTTACGGTCTCGAGCGCCTGGCCATGTACCTGCAAGGCGTGGACTCGGTCTACGACCTGGTGTGGGCTGACGGCCCGTTCGGCAAAGTGACCTACGGCGATGTGTTCCACCAGAACGAAGTGGAGCAGTCGACCTACAACTTCGAACACGCCAACGTCGAGAAGCTGTTCGAACTGTTCGACTTCTACGAAAGCGAAGCCAAGCGCCTGATCGAACTGGATCAGCCGCTGCCGTTGCCGAGCTACGAAATGGTCCTGAAGGCATCCCACACCTTCAACCTGCTGGACGCCCGCCGTGCCATCTCGGTAACCGCGCGCCAGCAATACATCCTGCGTGTACGCACCCTGGCGCGTTCCGTCGCCCAAGCCTACCTGCTGGCTCGCGCCAAGCTGGGCTTCCCGATGGCAACCCCGGACCTGCGTGATGAAGTGTTGGCTAAGCTGGAGGCTGCACAATGAGTGCTCAAGATTTCCTGGTTGAACTGGGCACCGAAGAGCTGCCACCCAAGGCCCTGAACACCCTGGCCGATGCATTTTTGGCCGGTATCGAAAAAGGCCTGCAGACTGCCGGCCTGAAGTTTGAAGCCAAGAAGGTCTACGCCGCGCCACGTCGCCTGGCGGTATTGCTGACCGCGCTGGAAACCCAGCAGCCGGACCGCAACATCAACCTCGACGGCCCGCCACGCCAGGCCGCTTTCGATGCCGAAGGCAACCCGACCCAGGCAGCCCTTGGTTTTGCCAAGAAGTGTGGCGTCGAGCTGAGCGAGATCGACCAGAGCGGCCCGAAACTGCGTTTCAGCCAGGTCATCAAGGGCAAGCCAACCGCCAGCCTGTTGCCGACCATCGTTGAAGATTCCCTCAATGACCTGCCGATCCCCAAGCGCATGCGCTGGGGTGCACGCAAGGAAGAATTCGTACGTCCGACCCAATGGTTGGTGATGCTGCTCGGTGATCAAGTCATCGACTGCACTATCCTGGCCCAGAAGGCCGGCCGCGACTCCCGTGGCCACCGCTTCCACCACCCGGAAAACGTGCGCATCACTTCGCCGGCCAACTACCTCAACGACCTGCGTGCAGCCTATGTGCTGGCGGATGCCAACGAGCGTCGCGAGCTGATCAGCAAGCGCACCGAAGAGCTGGCCCGCCTGCAGGAAGGCACGGCCATCGTGCCGCCAAGCCTGCTCGACGAAGTGACCGCGCTGGTTGAATGGCCGGTACCGCTGGTGTGCTCGTTCGAAGAGCGCTTCCTCGATGTGCCGCAAGAAGCCCTGATCACCACCATGCAGGACAACCAGAAGTATTTCTGCCTGCTGGATGTGGACGGCAAGTTGCTGCCGCGCTTTATCACCGTGGCCAACATCGAGAGCAAGGACCCGCAGCAGATCATCGCCGGTAACGAGAAAGTCGTGCGCCCGCGCCTGACTGACGCCGAGTTCTTCTTCAAGCAAGACAAGAAGCAGAAGTTCGAAGACTTCAACCTGCGCCTGCAAAACGTGGTGTTCCAAGAGAAGCTGGGCAGCGTCTACGACAAGGCTGTGCGGGTTTCCAAGCTGGCGGCCTATATCGCGCCACGCATTGGCGGCGACGCCACCCTGGCGGCACGTGCGGGCCTGCTGTGCAAATGCGACCTGGCTACCGAGATGGTCGGCGAGTTCCCGGAAATGCAAGGCGTTGCCGGTTACTACTACGCGCTCAATGACGGCGAGCCTGAAGACGTCGCCCTGGCCCTGAACGAGCAGTACATGCCGCGCGGTGCTGGCGCCGAGCTGCCGACCACCCTGACCGGTGCCGCGGTGGCCATCGCTGACAAGCTGGACACCCTGGTCGGTATCTTCGGCATCGGCATGTTGCCGACCGGCAGCAAAGACCCGTATGCCCTGCGCCGTGCGGCCCTGGGCGTGCTGCGCATCCTGATCGACAAGCAGTTGGACCTCGATCTGACCCAGGCCGTGGTATTTGCCGTCGGCCAGTTTGGTAGCAAGGTCAAGCAAGCCGGCCTGGCCGAGCAAGTGCTGGAGTTCGTATTCGACCGCCTGCGTGCGCGCTACGAAGACGAAGGCGTGGACGTTTCCGTCTACCTGTCGGTACGTGCCCTGCAACCCGGCTCGGCACTGGACTTCGACCAGCGTGTGCAAGCCGTACAAGCGTTCCGCAAGCTGCCGGAAGCCGACGCCCTGGCTGCCGTGAACAAGCGCGTGTCGAACCTGCTGAGCAAGGCCGAAGGCCTGGGCAATGCGGATGTCGACCCTGGCCTGTTTGCCGATGCCAAGGAGTTCTCGCTGAACTCGGCTATCGCCAAGGCAGAAAACGCCGTGAAGCCGCTGATCGCCGAGCGCAACTACGCCGAAGCACTGGCGCGCCTGGCTACCTTGCGTGAGCCGGTGGATGCGTTCTTCGAAGCGGTGATGATCAATGCCGAAGATGCCAGCGTGCGGAAAAACCGCTACGCCATGCTGGCGCGCCTGCGCGGCTTGTTCGTCAATATCGCTGACATTTCGACGCTGAGCTGATCATGTTGAAACTGCTGATTCTCGATCGGGACGGGGTGATCAACTACGACTCCGACGCCTACATCAAGTCGGTGGAGGAGTGGATCCCACTGCCCGGCTCGATCGAGGCCATCGCGCAGTTGAGCAAGGCCGGCTGGACGGTAGCCATTGCTACCAACCAGTCCGGCATTGCCCGCGGCTACTACGACATCGCCACCCTGGACGCCATGCATGCGCGCCTGCGCGCGTTGGTGGCGGAGCAGGGCGGTGAGGTGGGGCTGGTGGTGTACTGCCCCCACGGGCCGGATGAGGGCTGCGATTGCCGCAAACCCAAGCCTGGCATGTTGAAAATCATTTCAGAACATTACAAGGTGCCCCTGGCTGGGATATGGTTCGTCGGGGACAGTCTCGGTGACCTGGAGGCGGCCAAAGCCGTCGACTCTCAGCCAGTTTTGGTAAAGACCGGGAAAGGCGACAAGACCCAGGCGAAAAACCTGCCGGTAGGCACCTTGATTTTTGACGATCTGGCGGCGGTTGCCGCAGAACTTATCAACAACTAGTCGCCCTCGACTTCCTGACCAAGGATTGTTCGGGAGTGCACTTTTAACAGGCGGGCGTTGTCCCGCAACGGTAAATGCTGCCATGTCGATTTTGCAGGCCATCAGAACCTTCTTCTTTTACCTGCTGCTGGGCACCAGTTCGTTTCTCTGGTGCACCCTGAGCTTTTTTATTGCGCCCTTTTTGCCGTTCAAGGCGCGCTATCGCTTTATCAACGTCTATTGGTGCCGCTGTGCGTTGTGGCTGAGCAAGGTGTTTCTGGGCATCCGTTTCGAGGTCAAGGGTGCCGAGAATGTCCCGGACCAGCCCTGCGTGATCCTGTCGAACCACCAGAGCACTTGGGAGACGTTCTTCCTTTCTGCGTATTTCTCGCCCCTGAGCCAGGTGCTCAAGCGTGAGTTGCTGTTCGTACCGTTCTTTGGCTGGGCCATGGCCATGCTGCGACCGATTGCCATCGACCGCGACAACCCCAAGGCCGCGCTCAAGCATGTGGCGAAGAAGGGTGACGAGCTGCTCAAGGATGGGGTGTGGGTACTGATCTTCCCGGAAGGCACCCGCGTGCCCTTTGGCACTGTAGGCAAGTTCTCCCGGGGCGGTACGGCATTGGCGGTCAACGCCAACCTGCCAGTGCTGCCGATTGCTCACAATGCCGGCAAGTTCTGGCCCAAGGAAGGCTGGGCCAAGCGTAAAGGCACCATCACCGTGGTGATCGGCGAACCGATGTATGCCGAAGGGGAAGGACCGCGTGCAATCGCGGCACTCAATGACCGCGCTGCCGTCTGGAATGAAGCGCAGCAACGGGCCATGGGTTCGCTGCCGCCAGTGCCGGTTGCAGAAGACCAGCCGGTGACCTGACGTTCTGTGGATAACCTGTGTACGGTTTGTTGGCAAAGTGCGTTTTTTAGCTTGTAGGCTTATGATTTTATTACATATTTCTTAAGCTAATAAAACACCGAAAAACGTGCATAAGTTTTTTCGACCGTTGAAGACCGGCCCTCGTGGCCGGTTTTTTATGCACAGCCGTTTGACTCTTCCCACAACGGCAGTCGCAGACTGAAAACCGTGCCTTGACCGACCACACTCTCACAGTCGATCCGGCCGCCATGGCGGTCCACTACCGCCTTGACCATGCTCAGTCCCAACCCCAACCCTTCGCTGCCCTGAGCCGAAACAAACCGCCGGTATTGGCTGAACAGTTCAGGAAGCTCCTCGGCCGCGATACCGGAGCCCTGATCCTGGATGTGACAGGTCAGCCATTGCTCGTTGCGTTCGAGGCGCACCGTCACCGTGGTGCCGGCTGGGCTGTACTTGATCGCATTCTCCATCAGGTTGAACAAGGCACGGGTGAGTAACGATTGATCCGCCAGGACCATTTCCTCACCGGCCGCGTCCAGGTCATGAACCAATTGGATATTTTTCAATTGGGCCAGCAGCACCACCTGGTCAAACGCGTCGAGCACCAACATGGCAAACAGGCTGGGCTCCAACTGATAACCATCGGACTCGGCCTTGGCCAATTGAACGAACGATTCGGTCAAATTCAATGCCCGTCGCACTTGCTGTTCGATCTGGGTAAATACCAGCGCAACGTCTGAGGCTTCATGACGCTGCACATCCAGCAACGCGAGGATTGCCGAATGGGGTGCACGCAAGTCGTGGGAGAGAAACCGCAGCAGGGTTTCGCGCTGCTGCTGGGCGTCGCGTTCGATACTCAGGTCGGTCAGGCTCAACAGCCAACCCAGCGCCACATCACCGTCAGCGGGTAACAGCGGGGCCAGTTCCAGGCGCAGGCTGCGTTGCTGAATATCGCGGAACTCGACAATTTCCAGGGCCGACAGCGGCGGGCGTACCTGCCCCTGCAGCGGTGGATAGCCCAATGCCGTCAATTGCTCCAGCAGGTTCTCGGCAATCAGCTCGTTGCCAAACACATCACGGGCGATCCGATTGGCCAGCAGGATCTCCCCTGCGGGATCGGTAATCAGCGTAGCCACGGGCAGGCATTCCAGGCCATCGGCCATAAAACGCCGGGTATCGCGGGTACGGCTGACGGCTTGCTCCAGGGCCACGATACGACCCTGCAACACGTCCCCCTTGCTGACGGCGGCACGACGACGTTCCGGCAGCACCTTGGGCTCGCTGTCGAGGCGCGCCAGTTCCCAGCCGAAGTAGGCAAGGATTACGCTCAGGCGGCGCCAGTTCCAGACCAGATAGCCCAGCAGCATGCCGATCAGCGTGGCCGCTGGCGACCACCAGAGCCCCAGGCGCAACATGCCCCAGGAAGCGAGGAGGGCACCTCCCATGCAGCCCAGGGTCAGCCACAGGGCATAACGCGGGCGCAACAACAGCAGGCCCAACAGTAAGGCCACCCACGAGGTGGACAGCAGGGTGGCCAACCAGCCAGGCAAGACGGTAATGCTGCGATCCTGCAGCAGCCCGTTGAGGATATTGGCCTGGATCTCGACGCCCGGTGTGGTGCCGACACTGGCCGAAAGCGGCGTCACATAGCGATCGCCCATGCCCGGCGCGGTCGCTCCCACCAGGATGATCCGATCACGCAGCAATTGAGCCGGGACCTCGCCACGCAGAACGCTGACGTACGGCACGCTGGGAAAGCCATGGTCGGCGGCGATAAACGGAATGCGGATGGCGTTGTCCCGCTGCCAATCGGTTGCATCAGAAGATACTGACAGCCCCGGCATATCCGCAGGCTGGCCAGTCAGCTCGAAGGCCAGCCACGCCAACTGCGGGACCAATTGCCCCGGCGGCCCCTCACGCAAGTAAAGGCTGCGCACAATGCCGTCGCTATCAGCTTCCACGTTGATATGGCCGACCCCCCTGGCACAATCACGCAGGGGCTGCACGGGGAGGATTTGCGTGAGGGGTTGCCCCAGGCGCGGCGTGCCTTCGCGAATCAACGGCAGCAGGACATTGCCGGCATTGCAGATGGCCTGGGCCAGGCGTTGATCATTGGCAGGCTCGCGCGCAGGTTCGCTGAAGATCACATCGAGCAGGATCCCGGCGGGTTTGGCGGCACTCAGTCGGTCAATCAGGTCAGCATGCAGGTGGCGCGACCACGGCCATTGGCCAAGCGCCTTGAGACTCATGTCATCAATGGTCACCAGCAGAATGCGTGAGTCCACCGGCAACGGCGTCAGACGCCGCAGGCTGTCATACAGCGGGTTATTGAAGGAAAGCCCAGGACTCAGGGACAGCAGGGCCGTCATTGGTAGCAGCAGCAGGCTGATCCACAGCCATTCCCGGACCAACCCGTTGAACAGGCGTTGGGCCTGGGTCGGCTGACGTTGTTCAGCCCGGCGCCACCACTTCACCGCGTACTACTGCACACGGGTGGCAGGGGGGTAATAGAAGATGTCATAAACGCCTGCCTCTCCTTCCAGTCCTTGTTCATCAAAGGCCGACACGCGCACGTGATAAAACGAGGCCTTGAGTCCAGTGAAGCTCAAGCGCGGTTCACTGGAGAAGTTTTCCTGCTTGATATTCATGAACGTTTTATCGGTGGCCACTTGCGCACGGTAGCGCTGGGCACCCGGTTGCGGGTGCAGGAACAATGTCCAGACCGGCGCATCGCCTTTCTGGCCGTCCTGGCCCATCAGACGCGGGGCGGGCAATAGGTCGATGGTCTTCAACTCGCCCTGCTGCTTGAGCAAAACCCCTTGTCGGGCACCGACCTTCAGTTCACCTTCAATCGGGCCCGTCTGCGGTTTTTTCTTGGCCTGTCGGCCCACGGGCAGCGGCTCGGTGCGGCTGGCGGCCACTTGGCCGTTGAGCACCTCTACAACCGATTGCTGATCGTCGTTACGCACACGAAAATGCGTGCCGCGCACGCCGAGCACGCCGACGGGTGTCACGATCTGAAAACGGTCATAGTCGCTGGTACGCTTGAGCACGTAGGCCTCGACCTGGCCTTGTTGCAGGATCACCTGGGGAATCGCCTGTTCTTCCACCAGGTGCAAACGCACCTCCGAGCTGGAAGGCAGGACAATCCGCGAACCATCGCCCAGCAACAGGCTGACAAACGCCGACGGCGAGGTTTTTACGCTTTCCTGTTCATCAATCAGCATGCCTTCTTCCAGCACACTGGGGCGGCCCTTGGCATCCAGCTTCCAGGCTTCACCGTTGAGGTGCTGGACCACTGCCGGCAGCGGTTGTGCCCGGCACATCAGGTTGTCATCAATGTAGGGCGCACGCACAGGTGCAGGCTTGGCCAGAATTTGCGGGCTGTTGATAACCAGCGCCAGGGCCAGGCTTGAGCCCAGCAGGGAAGAAAGGGAATAGTGGCGAGGAAAGAGGGTCATGGCACTCATCAAGGTTCTAGTTCTAAAAGTCCGTCAGACTGTACGTTCAGAAAGCGTCTTGCGGCGGCAGGACCTTGAAGCTTGCCTACGATACCCGATGACGCATCGAACTCGAAAGCCGTAGTAGAAGGGATGAGGCAATAGGAAGGGTGACACATCCCTGTGTCTGCCGGATCGACGATGCCGAACCGGATGTACATCGAAGAAATACTGTCCCTCACATTCCTCCGACAGCAGCCCGTAGCGAACCACGGTCTACAGATAATACGTCCCTGTATCGAGCGCGCTTCCCGCGCACGCCCTCCCTGTGTGTCACTCAGCGAAAGAGAATTTACCTACAAGAGTGGTGCATAGGGCGGTAGCGCAATATTTGTTCAGATTCAGAAGATCCAACGTTGGTCCTGGTCGAGCACACTTCCGTGTTGAAAAGCCTGAGGGGCGTCCACCTCTCTGAGCCCAGCGTAACCAAGACCGTCTACGGGCTCGGCGTACACTGAAATTTCGTCAAGTGGCGCAGACTGTGCCGGACTGCATGCATCTACCATTTCCGTCCCAAAACCCGTTGCCGCAACCAGTATCAACATCTTTCCCCACACTCTGACCTTCTGCACGAGACTCACGTGTCCCGACAGTGCATAAAACCTGATTGCCATTGATCCTTTTCCTGAGGGGCTTGAGCCGGTATCTTTCCAGCTGGGTACACGATGTTTAAAGGCCTTAGGGCTATCTGATATCAGCGTACCGAGAGATGCGAGGGGCATGAGAAACTGGCCATAATTGTTCAGATTCAATGGTGAACCAGTACGCTCTCCTCAACCGTTGCAATACTCTTCAAGAAGAAAGGACCCTGCCATGCGTGTCGCGATACTGGATGACGAACCTGCCGAATTGCGGCGGGTGGAACAGACACTGCGACAAATCCCAAGTGCCTCGGAGCAGCCATGGACGCTGCATTGCTTCGAGCGCGGCGAAGACCTGCTGCGCCAGTTGCGTCGGGAAACCTTCGACCTCTTGGTGCTCGATTGGCAACTGCCGGACCTGAGTGGTATCGCCATCCTGCGCTGGACCCGTGAACACATGGAAGCGCCGCCTCCCGTGATCATGCTCACCAGCCGCGATGCCGAGAGCGATATCGTCCAGGCGTTGAACAGTGGCGCAGATGACTATGTCAGTAAGCCATTTCGGCCGAACGAACTGAAAGCACGGGTGAGTGCAGTGTTGCGTCGTCACGGCCTGCAGAAATCTGCGGCCACTGAAGTGTTGATCTTCAATGACCTGACCTTCGACGATGCCGAACTGACCGTCACCCGCGCCGGCAGTCCCATCAACCTGACCGAACGGGAGTACCGCCTGGCACGCTGTCTGTTTGCCAACCTGGCTCGCCCGCTGTCCCGGGAATACCTCTACGAACGCTTCTGGACCCATGAAGAGATGGTGTCTTCACGACCGTTGGATACCCATATCTATCGGCTGCGGAACAAGCTGGGGCTTACGCCAGAGCGGGGTTGGCAGTTGCTGACCATCTATGGATATGGCTACCGGTTGGAGAGCGTAACCGCAGCTACGGCATAGCCGATGTTCCACGTGGAGCATTTTGGAAGCGCCCGAAATCTGGGCAATAAAAAAGGCCAACGTTAAACGTTGGCCTTTTTTGGTTTCGCAATGGCGTTATCAGAAGTCCAGGTTGGACACTGCCAAGGCATTGCTCTCGATGAAGTCACGACGTGGCTCGACCGCATCACCCATCAGGGTGTTGAAGATCTGGTCCGCGCCAATGGCGTCTTCGATGGTCACACGCAGCATGCGACGCTGGGCTGGGTCCATGGTGGTTTCCCACAGCTGATCCGGGTTCATTTCGCCCAGACCTTTGTAGCGCTGGATGGTGTGACGCTTAGTGCTTTCTGCCATCAACCAGTCCAGGGCTTCCTTGAACTCTTTGACCTGTTTCTTGCGTTCGCCACGCTGAATATAAGCGCCGTCGTCCAACAGCGTGCTCAACTGCGCGCCGAGGGTAACCACAGTCTTGTAGTCATTGCTGCCGAAGAAATCGCGGTTGAAGGTGACGTAGTTCGACAGGCCGTGGGAGATAAGTTCGACCTCTGGCAGCCAGACATTACGTTCACGGTCTTCACGCAGGCTGGCTTTGTACACCAGGCCCGACTTCTCGACGGTGCGCAGGCGCACTTCGTACTGGGCCAGCCAATCCTGCATGGCTGCGTGATCGCCCAGCTGTTCCAGGCTCACGGCCGGCAGGTAGATGAAGTGCTCGGTCAGCTCCTGAGGGTACAGGCGCGACAAACGCTTGAGGGTCTTCATCACCATGCGGAAGTCGTTTACCAGGCGCTCCAGCGCCCCACCGGAGATGCCCGGGGCTTCGTCGTTCAAGTGCAGGCTGGCGTCTTCCAGGGCCGACTGCGTCATGTACTCTTCCATGGCGTCGTCGTCTTTGATGTATTGCTCTTGCTTGCCCTTTTTCACTTTGTACAACGGCGGCTGAGCGATGTAGATATAGCCACGCTCGATCAGCTCCGGCAACTGACGGAAGAAGAAGGTCAGCAGCAGGGTGCGGATGTGCGAACCGTCGACGTCAGCATCGGTCATGATGATGATGTTGTGGTAGCGCAGCTTGTCGATGTTGTACTCGTCGCGACCAATGCCACAGCCCAGGGCAGTGATCAAGGTGCCGACTTCCTGAGAGGAAATCATCTTGTCGAAACGGGCTTTCTCAACGTTGAGGATCTTACCCTTCAACGGCAGGATGGCCTGGGTGCGACGGTTGCGACCCTGCTTGGCGGAACCGCCAGCAGAGTCACCTTCCACCAGGTACAGTTCGGAAAGGGCAGGGTCCTTCTCCTGGCAGTCCGCCAGTTTGCCCGGCAGGCCAGCGATATCCAGTGCACCTTTACGGCGGGTCATTTCACGGGCTTTACGCGCCGCTTCACGAGCCCGCGCCGCGTCGATCATCTTGCCGACGACCAGCTTGGCTTCGTTGGGGTTTTCCAGCAGGAAGTCGGAGAAGTATTTGCCCATTTCCTGTTCGACGGCGGTCTTCACTTCAGAAGAAACCAGCTTGTCTTTGGTCTGGGAGCTGAACTTCGGATCCGGAACCTTGACCGAAATAATCGCGGTCAGGCCTTCACGGGCATCGTCACCAGTGGTGGCGACTTTGTGCTTCTTCGCCAAGCCTTCAGCTTCGATGTAGGTGTTCAGGTTACGCGTCAGTGCGGAACGGAAACCCACCAGGTGAGTACCGCCATCGCGCTGAGGAATGTTGTTGGTGAAGCACAACAGGTTCTCGTTGAAGCTGTCGTTCCACTGCAGGGCGATTTCCACGCCGATGCCGTCTTCACGCTGGATGTTGAAGTGGAACACCTGGTTGACCGCAGTCTTGTTGGTGTTCAGGTATTCAACGAACGCACGCAGGCCACCTTCGTACTTGAACAGCTCTTCCTTGCCGCTGCGCTCATCCTTGAGGACGATACCCACACCGGAGTTGAGGAAGGACAGTTCACGAATCCGCTTGGCCAGGATGTCCCAGCTGAAGTGGATATTTTTGAACGTGTCAGCCGAGGGCTTGAAGTGAATCTGGGTACCGGTGGTTTCGCTATCACCGACGATTGCCATCGGTGCCTGAGGCACGCCATGCACGTAGGTCTGTTCCCAGATCTTACCGCTGCGGCGAACGGTGAGGATCAGTTCTTCCGACAGGGCGTTTACCACCGACACACCTACACCGTGCAAACCGCCGGAGACTTTATAGGAGTTGTCGTCAAACTTACCGCCGGCGTGCAGCACGGTCATGATGACCTCTGCTGCCGATACGCCTTCTTCTTTATGCACATCTACCGGAATGCCGCGACCGTTGTCGCGTACGGTGATGGATTCATCCGGATGGATGATGATACTGATGTCGTCGCAATGACCGGCGAGCGCTTCGTCGATGGAGTTGTCGACCACTTCGAACACCATGTGGTGCAGACCGCTACCATCATCGGTGTCGCCAATGTACATACCGGGACGTTTGCGTACGGCATCCAAACCTTTCAGCACTTTAATGCTGGTCGAGTCGTACGTGTTTTCTTCGCTCATGCCTTCACTCCCGATGGTCGTGGGTCTGGGTGATACGGCCTTGTTCCACGTGGAACAAAGCGACTGGCGTTTCCGTCTGCCAGCCTTCCCTCAATAATTCGTGGTCTACACAGGTAATAAATACCTGGCAGCGTAAGTCTTCCAACAAGCGGCATAGCGCGCGGCGGTGTTGCTCATCCAATTCGGACGGCAAGTCATCCACCAGATAAATACACTGACCGCGCCGGGCCTGGCTAACCAAGTGCCCCTGAGCGATACGCAGCGCGCACACCACCAACTTCTGCTGGCCACGGGACAAGATATCCGCGGCATTATGTGCGCCTAACCTAAGGCGCAAATCAGCCCGTTGTGGTCCTGCCTGGGTGTGGCCAATTTGCTGATCCCGTTGCAAAGAGGTGGCGAGTACTGCACTCAAGTCACGCTCTTTGTCCCAACCACGGTAGTAACTCAGCGTCAGGCCCTCGAGTTCCAACAACTCACTCAAGGTCTGTTCAAAGACTGGTTTCAAGGCTTTGATATAGGTGCGGCGGTATTCATCTATTTCGTCGCTGGCCAGGCACAGTTCACGGTCCCAGGCCGCTTGCGAAGCGGCGTCAAGTGTACCATGCCGCAGCCATGAGTTCCGCTGCCGCAGGGCCTTCTGCAGGCGCTGCCACGTGGCCATGAACCGCGGTTCCACGTGGAACACTCCCCAATCGAGGAACTGCCGACGGATTTTTGGTGCACCTTCCAGCAAGCGGAAGCTGTCAGGGTTGATCAATTGCAGGGGCAAGATTTCCGCCAGTTGTGCGGCACTGCGCGCATTCTGCCCATCTATACGGATCTGGAACTCCCCTTGACGATCACGGGATATCCCCAGGCTACTATGCCCGCCTTGCGCCAGTTCAACCTGGCCAAACACGGTGCACGCCAATTGTTCGTACTGAATCACGGGTAACAGGCGGGCGCTGCGAAAGGAACGAGCCAAACCCAGCAAGTGAATGGCTTCCAGCACGCTGGTTTTGCCACTGCCGTTGGCGCCATGGAGGATATTGATGCGGGGGGAGGGAGAGAAGGTCACCGGGTGCAGATTGCGCACCGCGGTGACCGAGACGCGACTGAGGGACATCTAGCTTCTGCTGAGCATGATTACAGGCGCATCGGCATAACAACGTAAGCCGAGTCGTCGTTATCGGATTCTTGCACCAGGGCGCTGCTGTTAGAGTCCGACAGGATCAGACGCACCTGCTCGGTGGTCATCACACCCAGCACGTCCAGCAGGTAGCTCACGTTGAAGCCGATTTCCAGGGAACCGCCGTTGTAGTCGACGCCCACTTCTTCTTCCGCCTCTTCCTGCTCCGGGTTGTTGGCCTGGATTTTCAGCTGGCCGTTGGCCAATTGCAGGCGAATACCCCGGTACTTCTCGTTGGAAAGAATCGCTGTACGGCTGAACGCTTCACGCAGCGCCTGGCGATCACCGATCACCAGCTTGTCGCCACCCTTGGGCAACACGCGCTCGTAGTCCGGGAACTTGCCGTCTACCAGTTTGGAGGTGAAGGTGAACTCGCCCGTGGTGGCACGGATATGGTGCTGGCCCAGGACGATGCTGACGTTACCGTCCGGCTCGGTGAGCAGGCGCGCCAGTTCGAGGATACCTTTGCGCGGCACAATCACCTGGTGGCGGTCCGGCTGGCCGATATCGGCCTTCATCGAACACATTGCCAGGCGGTGACCGTCGGTGGCCACGGCACGGATGATGCCTTCGGAGACTTCCAGCAGCATGCCGTTGAGGTAGTAACGCACGTCCTGCTGGGCCATGGCGAAGCTGGTGCGCTCGATCAAACGGCGCAGGCGGCTTTGCTCCAGGCTGCAGGTCAGCGAACCTGGACCTTCTTCCACCGTCGGGAAGTCATTGGCCGGCAAGGTCGACAGGGTGAAACGACTGCGGCCGGCCTTGACCACCAACTTCTGCTCATCGACCTTGATGTCGATCAGCGCGTCGTTGGGCAGGCTTTTGCAGATATCCATCAGCTTGCGCGCAGGCACGGTGATCTCACCGGGCTCGGCGGGTTCTTCCAGCTGTACTCGACCAACCAGTTCGACTTCCAGGTCGGTACCGGTCAACGACAGCTGCTGGCCTTCGACAACCAACAATACGTTGGAAAGTACCGGCAAGGTCTGTCGGCGCTCGACGACGCCTGCGACCAGTTGCAGGGGTTTCAACAGGGCTTCGCGTTGAATGGTGAAATGCATGGTCTAGTCCCTTGCCTTAATAAGCTGCGCTGGTGTTCATCACGTTGTCAGTGTACGCAGCAGGTTCTTGTAGTCCTCGCGAATATCCGCGTCGGATTCCTTAAGTTCGTTGATCTTGCGGCACGCGTGCAAGACCGTGGTGTGGTCGCGACCACCAAACACATCGCCAATTTCCGGCAGGCTGTGGTTGGTCAGCTCCTTGGAGAGCGCCATAGCCACCTGACGGGGACGCGCTACCGAGCGCGAGCGGCGCTTGGACAGCAGGTCGGAAATCTTGATCTTGTAGTACTCGGCCACCGTGCGTTGAATGTTATCCACACTGACCAGCTTGTCTTGCAGCGCCAACAAGTCTTTCAGGGATTCGCGAATCAACTCGATGGTGATGTCGCGGCCCATGAAGTGCGAGTGAGCGATGACCCGCTTGAGCGCGCCTTCGAGCTCACGCACGTTGGAGCGAATGCGCTGGGCAATGAAGAACGCCGCGTCGTGAGGCAGATCGACTTTCGCCTGATCGGCCTTCTTCATCAGGATCGCAACCCGGGTTTCCAGTTCCGGCGGCTCTACCGCAACGGTCAGGCCCCAGCCGAAGCGCGATTTGAGGCGCTCTTCCAGACCTTCGATTTCCTTCGGGTACCGGTCACTGGTGAGGATGACCTGCTGGCCACCTTCAAGCAGGGCGTTGAACGTGTGGAAAAACTCTTCCTGGGAACGTTCCTTGCGCGCGAAGAATTGAATGTCATCAATCAGCAGTGCGTCGACGGAGCGGTAGAAGCGTTTGAATTCGTTGATTGCATTGAGTTGCAACGCCTTGACCATGTCGGCCACGAAGCGCTCCGAGTGCAGGTACACGACCTTGGCATTCGGGTTCTTCTTTAATAGGTGGTTACCCACAGCGTGCATCAAGTGCGTCTTACCCAAGCCAACGCCGCCATAAAGGAAGAGCGGGTTGTAACCGTGCTTGGGATTGTCGGCCACCTGCCAGGCCGCAGCGCGGGCCAGCTGGTTGGATTTACCTTCGACGAAGTTTTCAAAGGTAAAGGTGCGGTTCAGGTAGCTGGTGTGCTTGAGCGCGCCTTCGACCTGGACCGTACGCTGTTCGGCGCGTACCGGCGCCTGCTGCGAGCTGGCTCCCGCCATCGGGTCAAAGCTGTCGCGGGACGGCTCTTCACTCACTGGCGCATTTTTTTGCGCCACGGATTTGCTCGGGGCGGGCGCAGCGGGGGCGGGGGCGTGGTTAACCGGCGCCGCAGCGGCCTGGGCGTGCGATGCAGCGGCGGCCAGCGGCGCATTAGGCGCGGCGCGAGGGGCGGAGCTGCGTTTGCTGCCTATTAATAAGGAGAGTGCTGGAGCCATGCCGTTGCCGTGTTCGTCGAACAATTCGAGAACGCGGCTCAGGTACTTCTCGTTGACCCAGTCGAGAACAAAACGATTGGGTGCGTAGACACGCAACTCGTCGCCTTCGGCTTCGACCTGTAGTGGACGGATCCAGGTGTTGAATTGCTGGGCAGGCAGCTCATCGCGCAAAAGCTCCACGCACTGCTGCCAAAGTTCCACTGACACGGATATCCCCTAAGTTGAAAGCCGGTGAGGCAAAAACAGCCGCCATTGTAGCGGCGAGCGGTCCACTTATCCACATGTAGCTTGCTCAGAGGCCGCCAAGAATCAATGCCTTAAGCGTAAAAAAGGCGACAAATGGTCTGTGCATAAGCTCTGTGGATAAGCGCCCCTAAGCTCGTTGTACAAGTGGGGGCGAAAGTCTGTGGGTAACTGGCCTGTGGATAACTACCCATTCCACACACAGCTTATCCGACAGCGCAGCACAGGCAGAGCACCGTTTCTCCCCCGTGTTGTCATTCTCTGTACAGCACGTGGAATATGGCCTCAAGGCAGTTATCCACAGAAGATCGCGTCCCTAGCTTTTATATGCTTTACAGAAAAGCTTTAAATAACTTCCTTCTTTATTTTTATATCTATGGCATTGCTCGTCAAAGTCGAACCGCCCGGAATCGGTCTCGATGCCCTCAGATATCTAATTGAAGGAATAGCTGGTTGGAAATTGACCTAGAGGCTTGCTTTCTCTAGAATCCCCGGTCTCTTAAAACGGGGGCCATTCCGGCCCGTTGTGGACGAACCAGGTAACACGCCATGAAACGTACTTTCCAACCAAGCACCATCAAACGCGCCCGTACCCACGGTTTCCGTGCTCGCATGGCTACCAAGAACGGCCGTGCTGTCCTGTCGCGTCGCCGCGCCAAAGGTCGTGCGCGTCTGGCAGTTTGATAATCCGGTACTGGTGGTGAGTCAGGACTTCAGTCGGGAAAAGCGTCTGCTAACCCCCCGGCACTTCAAGGCAGTCTTTGACTCCCCCACCGGCAAGGTTCCGGGGAAAAATCTCCTGCTCCTTGCGCGTAACAACGATCTGGATCACCCCCGTCTCGGGTTGGTGATCGGCAAGAAGAGCGTAAAGCTCTCCGTTGAGCGCAATCGCCTCAAGCGTCTGATGCGCGAATCGTTTCGCCTCCACCAGGACACTCTGGTTGGTTGGGATATTGTTATCGTCGCGCGCAAAGGCTTGGGGGACGTAGAAAACCCCGAATTGATTCAGCATTTCGGCAAGCTCTGGAAACGTTTGGCTCGCACCAGCAAGCCGACTCCAGCAGTCAGCCCCGAAACTGTAGGGGTAGACAGCACTGATGCGTAAACTGGCCCTCGTTCCGATCCAGTTTTACCGCTATGCCATTAGTCCGCTGATGGCCAGCCACTGTCGTTTCTACCCCAGTTGTTCCTGCTACGCGTATGAAGCCATAGAAAATCATGGCCTTCTGCGCGGTGGCTGGCTGACCTTTCGTCGTTTAGGTCGCTGTCATCCGTGGAATCCCGGTGGTTATGACCCGGTTCCGCCTATCCCTACCTCCCGTTCTTCTTCGATGGCCGAGTAATCATGGATATTAAACGCACGATCCTGATCGTCGCCCTGGCAATCGTGTCCTACGTTATGGTTCTGAAATGGAACCAGGACTATGGCCAGGCTGCCCTGCCGACTCAGAATGTTGCTACCAATCAGTCTGCTCCTGCTATTGCAGATGCACCGTTGGGTAACAATGCTTCCGCCAGTGCCGATGTACCCAGCGCGAATGCCGATACCAGCACCCCTGTAGATAACGCGGTCATCACCAATAAAGACCTCATCCACGTCAAAACGGATGTACTGGACCTGGCGATCGATCCACAGGGCGGCGATATCGCCCAGCTGAAATTGCCACTGTACCCACGTCGCCAAGACCATCCGGATGTTCCTTTCCAGTTGTTCGACAATGGTGGCGAGCGTGTTTATCTGGCACAAAGCGGCCTGACTGGCACTGATGGTCCTGATGCTCGTGCTACCGGTCGTCCGGTTTATTCGACCGAACAGAAGACTTATCAACTGGCTGATGGCCAAAACCAGTTGAACGTCGACCTGAAATTCAGTCACGACGGCGTCAATTACATCAAGCGCTTCAGCTTCACGCGCGGTTTGTACGATCTGAAAGTCACTTACCTGATCGACAACACCAGCGAAAAGGCCTGGACAGGCAACCTGTTTGCCCAGCTCAAGCGTGATGGCAGCTCCGATCCGTCTTCCAGCACTGCCACCGGCACCGCGACTTACCTGGGCGCCGCCCTGTGGACAAGTAACGAGCCGTACAAAAAAGTGTCGATGAAAGACATCGACAAGGGCGCGCTGAAAGAAACAGTACAAGGTGGTTGGGTAGCCTGGCTGCAACACTACTTTGTAACCGCGTGGATCCCGAACAGGGGCGAAGCCAACCTGGTCCAGACCCGCAAGGACAACCAGGGTAACTACATCATTGGTTTCACTGGCCCGGCGTTGACCGTTGCGCCAGGTGCCAAGGCTGAAACCAGCGCCACCTTGTATGCCGGCCCGAAAAGCCAGGCCGTCCTCAAGGAGTTATCCCCAGGTCTGGAACTGACTGTGGATTACGGCATCCTGTGGTTCATTGCCCAGCCAATCTTCTGGTTGCTGCAACATATCCACAGCATCGTCGGTAACTGGGGCTGGTCGATCATCTTCCTGACCATGCTGATCAAGGGGATTTTCTTCCCGCTGTCGGCCGCCAGCTACAAATCGATGGCCCGTATGCGTGCCGTTGCACCGAAACTGGCTGCGTTGAAAGAGCAACATGGCGATGACCGGCAGAAAATGTCGCAAGCCATGATGGAGCTGTACAAGAAAGAGAAGATCAACCCGCTGGGTGGATGCTTGCCGATTCTGGTGCAGATGCCGGTGTTCCTGTCGCTGTACTGGGTACTCCTGGAAAGCGTGGAAATGCGCCAGGCGCCGTTCATGCTGTGGATAACTGACTTGTCGATCAAAGACCCGTTCTTTATCCTGCCGATCATCATGGGCGCCACCATGTTCATCCAGCAGCGTCTGAACCCAACACCTCCGGATCCGATGCAGGCCAAGGTGATGAAAATGATGCCAATCATCTTCACCTTCTTCTTCCTGTGGTTCCCGGCTGGTCTGGTTCTGTACTGGGTGGTCAACAACGTGTTGTCGATCTCTCAACAGTGGTACATCACACGTAAGATCGAAGCGGCTGCCAAAAAAGCCGAGGCGTAACTTACTCTGTGGATAACCACTCAAGACGCCCCCTCGTGGGGCGTTTTGCATTCTGTCACTTTTGTCTGGGAAACCGCTGATGAGCGCTCCTCGTGAAACCATCGCTGCCGTCGCCACCGCTCAGGGCCGGGGCGGTGTCGGTATCGTTCGAATTTCCGGGCCGCTTGCCGGCATTGCCGCTAAAGCGATCAGTGGCCGTGAGCTCAAACCCCGGTATGCGCATTACGGGCCTTTCTTCGGCGAGGATCTTGAGGTACTGGATGAGGGCCTGGCCCTGTATTTCCCGGGCCCAAACTCGTTCACCGGTGAAGATGTGCTGGAACTGCAGGGACATGGCGGGCCTATCGTCCTCGACATGCTGCTACAGCGTTGCCTGCAGTTGGGCTGCCGTCTTGCACGGCCTGGTGAATTCAGCGAGCGCGCGTTTCTCAATGACAAGCTCGACCTGGCCCAGGCTGAGGCGATTGCCGATTTGATCGAGGCCAGTTCTGCACAGGCTGCGCGCAATGCCCTGCGCTCATTGCAGGGGGCGTTTTCCCTGCGTGTGCATAACCTCACCGAGCAATTGATCAGTTTGCGCATCTATGTCGAGGCGGCGATTGATTTTCCGGAAGAAGAAATCGATTTTCTTGCCGATGGCCATGTCCTGGCCATGCTGGACAAAGTGCGGGACGAGTTATCCACAGTTTTGAAGGAGGCCGGGCAGGGCGCACTGCTGCGCGACGGCATGACCGTGGTGATTGCCGGCCGGCCCAACGCTGGCAAGTCCAGCCTGCTCAATGCCCTGGCAGGGCGTGAAGCGGCGATTGTTACCGAGATTGCAGGTACTACCCGGGATATCCTGCGCGAACATATCCACATTGATGGTATGCCACTGCACGTGGTCGATACCGCCGGTTTGCGTGATACCGATGACCAGGTGGAAAAAATCGGTGTGGAACGGGCGCTCAAGGCTATCGGTGAAGCGGATCGGGTGCTGCTGGTGGTGGATGCCACCGCGCCGGAGGCCGTCGATCCTTTTGCCCTGTGGCCAGAATTCCTTGAACAGCGGCCTGATCCGGCCAAAGTCACGCTGATTCGCAACAAGGCGGACCTCACGGGTGAGGCGATTGCCCTGGAGGTCAGCGAAGATGGCCATGTCACCATCAGCCTCAGCGCCAAGTCTGCCGGTGATGGCCTGGAGCTGCTGCGCGATCACCTCAAGGCCTGCATGGGCTACGAACAGACCTCGGAAAGCAGCTTCAGTGCTCGCCGCAGGCATCTGGAAGCCCTGCGCCATGCCAGTGCAGCCCTTGAGCACGGCCGTGCGCAGTTGACCCTGGCAGGGGCAGGAGAGCTTCTGGCCGAGGATTTGCGTCAGGCACAGCAGCTTCTGGGGGAGATTACCGGGGCATTCAGTTCCGATGACCTGCTCGGCAGGATCTTTTCCAGTTTCTGCATCGGTAAATAGCCCTTCGTTGTTCACAGACAGGCCATTCGTGCCTGTCTGTTTTGTCCGTTTCAGGACACTCCCGCGTATTTTCTGACAATAACCTCGCCCCGAGGTGGCCTTGCCGTGGGCGAAATTTACCGCGGCTGAGTCTTTTCTGTGGATTAAGCCCTGTGAATAACCGCCCCTGTGCCCAGTTGATAACAGGGCTCGAAACCTGAGTAAAAACCCCTCTGTGGATAACCACCTGTTTAATCCACAGGCTTAAAGCACTTATCCAAGGGCCTCCTTGCCACCTAACCACAGACTTTTGAATCTCTGTACACATCGTAAATGAAGGGCTGTAGCAATCTATCCACAGAAAGTAGGCTCAGTAGAAATAAACATAAAAACAAAGATTTAATAAATTTCTCTCTTTTAATTTCTATTGTCTGTGATTCATCCACAGCTGGTTAAATTTTGTGCAAAGGGTTCTTTAGGAAGGGCTAAGTCCCTATACTTGCCGCCAAAGCTCTAAAACCAGCTCAACCAATCAATTCCTAATTACCTACATAAGCAGGCACGAGGTGCGTGGTGGATTTCCCTTCCCGTTTTGAAGTGATCGTCATCGGCGGCGGTCATGCCGGTACCGAGGCAGCACTGGCGTCAGCCCGCATGGGGGTCAAAACCCTATTGCTGACGCACAACGTGGAAACCCTCGGTGCCATGAGTTGCAACCCCGCCATTGGTGGGATCGGCAAGAGCCACCTGGTCAAGGAAATCGACGCCCTTGGCGGTGTGATGGCCATGGCTACCGACAAAGGTGGTATTCAATTTCGCGTGCTCAACAGCCGCAAAGGCCCGGCCGTGCGTGCTACTCGGGCACAAGCCGACCGCATTTTGTACAAGGCGGCAGTACGCGAAACCCTGGAAAACCAACCCAACCTGTGGATATTTCAACAGGCAGCGGATGATCTGATCGTCGAGCAGGACCAGGTGCGCGGTGTTGTCACCCAGATGGGTCTGCGTTTCTTCGCAGAATCCGTGGTGCTGACCACGGGGACCTTCCTCGGTGGACTTATCCACATCGGAATGCAGAGCTATTCCGGTGGTCGCGCCGGTGATCCGCCGTCGATTGCCCTCGCTCATCGCCTTCGCGAACTGCCACTGCGTGTCGGTCGCCTGAAAACCGGGACCCCGCCGCGTATCGACGGGCGTTCTGTGGATTTCTCGGTGATGACCGAACAGGCCGGGGATACGCCTATCCCGGTAATGTCGTTCATGGGTTCCAAGGAGCAGCACCCCAAACAGGTGAGCTGCTGGATTACCCACACCAATGCGCGTACCCACGAAATCATCGCCGCCAACCTCGATCGTTCGCCGATGTATTCCGGGGTGATCGAAGGTATCGGCCCGCGTTACTGCCCGTCGATCGAAGACAAGATCCACCGCTTTGCCGACAAGGAAAGCCACCAGGTCTTCATCGAGCCGGAAGGTTTGACGACCCACGAGCTGTACCCGAACGGGATTTCCACTTCCCTGCCGTTCGACGTGCAAATCCAGATCGTGCAGTCGATTCGCGGCATGGAAAACGCTCATATCGTGCGTCCGGGCTACGCCATCGAGTACGACTACTTTGATCCACGGGACTTGAAATACAGCCTGGAAACCAAGGTGATCGGCGGCCTGTTCTTCGCCGGGCAAATCAACGGCACCACCGGTTACGAAGAAGCCGGCGCCCAGGGTTTGCTGGCCGGGACCAACGCCGCATTGCGCGCCCAGGGCAAAGACAGCTGGTGCCCGCGTCGCGATGAAGCGTACATCGGGGTGTTGGTCGACGACCTGATTACCCTGGGTACTCAGGAACCGTACCGGATGTTCACCTCCCGGGCCGAATATCGCCTGATCCTGCGCGAAGACAACGCCGACCTGCGCCTGACCGAAAAAGGTCGTGAGCTGGGCCTGGTCGATGACGCGCGCTGGGAAGCGTTCTGCAAAAAACGCGAAAGCATCGAACTGGAAGAGCAGCGCCTGAAAAGTACCTGGGTCCGCCCGGGCACGGAGCAGGGCGATGCCATTGCCGAAAAATTCGGCACGCCACTGACCCACGAGTACAACCTGCTGAACCTGCTGTCCCGTCCGGAAATCGACTACGCTGGTCTGGTCGAAGTGACGGGCGGCGGCGCAGAAGATCCACAGGTGGCCGAGCAGGTCGAAATCAAGACCAAATATGCCGGTTACATTGACCGCCAGCAGGACGAGATTGCTCGTCTGCGCGCCAGTGAAGACACCAAGCTGCCTGTGGATATCGACTACACCGGTATTTCCGGGTTGTCGAAAGAGATTCAAAGCAAGCTGGGGATAACTCGCCCCGAGACCCTGGGCCAGGCCTCCCGTATCCCGGGAGTCACCCCGGCAGCCATTTCGCTGTTGATGATTCATTTGAAAAAACGCGGCGCGGGCCGTCAGTTGGAGCAAAGCGCTTGAGTTCGTTGGTCACCTCGCAACACGCCGAAGAGTTATCCACAGGTGCACGCCAGTTGGGTGTGCACTTGACCGAAACCCAGCACGAATTGCTGTTGGGCTACCTGGCCCTGTTGATCAAGTGGAACAAGGCCTACAACCTCACTGCGGTGCGCGATCCCGATGAAATGGTTTCGCGGCATCTGCTCGACAGCTTGAGCGTGATGCCATTTATCGAAAACGGCCGCTGGCTGGACGTCGGCAGTGGTGGTGGCATGCCAGGCATCCCGTTGGCGATCCTGTTTCCCGAGTCGCAAGTGACCTGCCTGGACAGCAATGGCAAGAAAACCCGTTTCCTGACCCAGGTCAAACTCGAACTCAAGCTGGACAACCTGCAAGTTATCCACAGCCGGGTCGAAGCCTTCACGCCTGAACTGCCCTTCAACGGAATTGTTTCCAGGGCCTTCAGCAGCATGGAGAACTTCAGCAACTGGACCCGCCACCTGGGCGACCTGAACACCCGTTGGCTGGCAATGAAGGGCGTTCATCCAAGCGACGAGCTGTTAGCATTGCCGGCAGACTTCCACCTCGATAGCGAACACGCCTTGGCCGTACCCGGTTGCCAAGGCCAACGCCATCTGCTGATACTGCGCCGCACGGCATGATTGGGAACACAAGCAAGAATGGCTAAGGTATTCGCGATAGCGAACCAGAAAGGTGGCGTGGGTAAAACCACCACCTGCATCAACCTCGCAGCATCCCTGGTCGCTACCAAGCGTCGGGTGCTGTTGATCGACCTCGATCCACAGGGCAACGCCACCATGGGTAGCGGTGTGGATAAACACGGCCTGGAAAACTCGGTCTACGACTTGCTGATAGGCGAGTGCGACCTGGCCCAGGCCATGCACTATTCCGAGCACGGCGGTTATCAACTGCTGCCAGCCAACCGCGATTTGACCGCGGCGGAAGTGGTGCTGCTGGAAATGCAGATGAAAGAAAGCCGTCTGCGCAGCGCCCTGGCGCCGATCCGCGAGAATTACGATTACATTTTGATCGACTGCCCGCCGTCGCTGTCGATGCTGACGCTCAACGCACTGGTTGCCGCCGATGGGGTGATCATCCCCATGCAGTGCGAGTACTTCGCCCTCGAAGGCTTGAGCGACCTTGTGGATAACATCAAGCGTATCGCTGAGTTGCTCAACCCGAACCTGAAGGTCGAAGGCCTGCTGCGGACCATGTATGACCCGCGCCTGAGCCTGATGAACGACGTGTCGGCGCAACTCAAGGAACACTTTGGCGACCAGCTTTACGACACAGTGATCCCGCGTAACATCCGCCTGGCCGAAGCGCCAAGCTATGGCATGCCCGCGCTGGCGTACGACAAGTCATCGCGTGGTGCCATTGCCTACCTGGCGCTGGCCGGCGAGATGGTTCGTCGCCAACGTCGCAACTCACGCACCGCTGCAGCCCAGCCAACTTAAGGAATCCCCATGGCCGTCAAGAAACGAGGTCTCGGACGTGGACTGGATGCACTACTGAGTGGTCCGACTGTCACTTCGCTGGAAGAGCAGGCGGTGCAGGCCGACTCCCGTGAGCTGCAGCACCTGCCCCTGGACCTGATCCAGCGTGGCAAGTACCAGCCGCGCCGAGACATGGACCCGCAGGCGCTGGAGGAGTTGGCGAACTCGATCAAGGCCCAGGGCGTGATGCAGCCGATTGTCGTACGCCCCATTGGCGGCGGTCGGTTTGAAATCATCGCCGGTGAACGCCGCTGGCGCGCCAGCCAGCAGGCCGGCCAGGAAACCATCCCGGCGATGGTGCGCGATGTGCCGGATGAAACGGCCATCGCCATGGCACTGATCGAGAATATCCAGCGTGAGGACCTCAATCCGATCGAGGAAGCCATTGCCCTGCAGCGTTTGCAGCAGGAATTCAAGCTGACCCAGCAGGAAGTGGCCGACGCGGTGGGTAAATCCCGTGTCACGGTTTCCAACCTGCTGCGCCTGATCGCGCTTCCGGAAGTGATCAAGACCATGCTGTCCCATGGCGACCTGGAAATGGGTCATGCCCGCGCTTTGCTCGGGTTGCCGGAAAATCAACAGGTTGAAGGGGCGCGACACGTTGTCGCACGAGGTCTCACCGTTCGTCAGACCGAGGCTCTGGTTCGGCAGTGGCTCAGTGGTAAACCTGCACCGGTCGAACCCACCAAAACTGATCCGGATATCGCGCGCCTGGAGCAGCGCCTGGCCGAGCGGCTGGGCTCTGCGGTGCAAATTCGCCACGGCAAGAAGGGTAAAGGGCAATTGGTTATCGGATATAACTCCCTTGATGAGCTTCAGGGCGTTCTTTCCCACATCCGCTGAAACATTTGCTTATGTAGCGCGCAGTCGGAAATCACTACCTGGCAGTTGAATAGGGGCAGAACCGCCCCTATACTCTGCGCGCATTTTGTCGGCACAAATTATGCCAAGTTATTGATTTCCGGCAGCCGACCATTGAGGAGCAAGAGTGATGGAAACCCGCACGCCAAACACGTTGCCGTTCCATCGCTTGGCCGTTTTTCCGGTTTTATTGGCCCAATTTGTCATTTTGCTGATCGCCGCATTGGCGCTTTGGTACTGGCATGGGGTCGTAGCCGGATATTCAGGACTCTGCGGAGGCCTGATAGCCTTGCTGCCCAATATGTATTTTGCTCACAGGGCCTTTCGGTTTTCCGGCGCCCGGGCAGCCCAGGCTATCGTCCGGTCCTTTTATGCCGGCGAGGCAGGGAAACTGATTTTGACGGCAGTGCTGTTTGCACTGACCTTTGCAGGTGTGAAGCCATTGGCGCCGCTAGCTGTATTCGGCGTCTTCGTGTTGACCCAACTGGTCAGCTGGTTCGCTCCCCTGCTGATGAAAACAAGACTTTCGAAACCTTAGGGCGTTTGAGGCAACCATGGCAGAAACAACCGCTTCGGGCTATATCCAGCACCACTTGCAGAACCTGACCTTCGGTCAGCTTCCCAACGGCGGCTGGGGCTTTGCCCACTCCGCAGCAGAGGCCAAAGAAATGGGCTTCTGGGCTTTCCACCTGGATACTCTGGGCTGGTCGGTCGCATTGGGTCTGATCTTCGTCCTGATTTTCCGCATGGCGGCAAAGAAGGCGACTTCCGGTCAGCCAGGTGCTTTGCAGAACTTCGTTGAAGTATTGGTCGAATTCGTCGATGGCAGCGTGAAAGACAGCTTCCATGGTCGTAGCCCGGTGATTGCACCGCTGGCACTGACCATCTTCGTCTGGGTGTTCCTGATGAACGCCGTCGACCTGATCCCGGTCGACTGGATTCCTCAGTTGGCCATCCTGATCTCCGGCGACCCGCACATCCCATTCCGCGCGGTATCGACCACTGACCCTAACGCTACCCTGGGCATGGCCCTGTCGGTATTCGCGTTGATCATTTTCTACAGCATCAAGATCAAGGGCATCGGCGGCTTCATCGGCGAACTGACCCTGCACCCGTTCGGCAGCAAGAACATCTTCGTTCAAGCCCTGCTGATCCCGGTGAACTTCCTGCTGGAATTTGTCACCCTGATCGCCAAGCCGATTTCCCTGGCTCTGCGACTGTTCGGCAACATGTATGCCGGCGAGCTGGTGTTCATCCTGATCGCTGTGATGTTCGGCAGCGGCCTGCTCTGGCTTAGCGGCCTGGGCATTGTTCTGCAGTGGGCGTGGGCTGTGTTCCACATCCTGATCATCACCCTGCAGGCGTTTATCTTCATGATGCTGACCATCGTCTACCTGTCGATGGCGCACGAAGAGAACCATTAAGACCAGTCTCGACTAGTCTGATGTCCTTCCCGGTGAAACGGGAAGGTGGCCCACCAGGGCTATGAAACGATTTGTTTTACCGCTTTAAAATCTAAAAAACCTAAACCATACGACGTAAAAGTCGGGAGGAAAGATGGAAACTGTAGTTGGTCTAACCGCTATCGCTGTTGCACTGTTGATCGGCCTGGGCGCCCTGGGTACTGCCATTGGTTTCGGCCTGTTGGGCGGCAAGTTCCTGGAAGGCGCCGCGCGTCAGCCAGAAATGGTTCCAATGCTGCAGGTTAAAATGTTCATCGTTGCCGGCCTGCTCGACGCCGTGACCATGATCGGTGTTGGTATCGCTCTGTTCTTCACCTTCGCGAACCCCTTCGTTGGTCAACTCGCCGGTTAATCACTCGTTTTTTCGAGTGATTGGTGTGTTGTGCAACGAACGAGCGAGGTATTGGCGTGAACATTAATGCAACCATTATTGGTCAGTCCTTAGCGTTCTTGATTTTTGTTGTTTTCTGCATGAAGTTCGTATGGCCTCCGGTCATCGCGGCTTTGCACGAACGTCAGAAGAAGATCGCGGATGGACTGGACGCTGCCGCACGAGCAGCTCGCGACCTGGAGTTGGCCCAAGATAAAGCGGGTCAGCAACTGCGCGAAGCGAAGGCTCAGGCAGCTGAAATCATTGAGCAAGCCAAGAAACGCGGTAACCAGATTGTTGAAGAGGCTGTTGAAAAAGCCCGTATCGACGCTGACCGTGTGAAGGTTCAGGCTCAGGCCGAGATCGAACAGGAATTGAACGGTGTCAAAGATGCGCTGCGTGCCCAACTGGGTGCTCTGGCCGTCGGCGGTGCTGAGAAGATCCTGGGTGCCACAATCGATCAAAACGCGCACGCGGAGCTGGTAAACAAACTGGCTGCTGAAATTTAAGCGAGGGCGATCATGGCAGAATTGACCACGTTGGCCCGACCTTACGCTAAGGCAGCCTTCGAGCACGCCCAGGCCCACCAGCAGCTGGCCTCTTGGTCAGCCATGCTCGGCCTGGCTGCAGCAGTGTCGCAAGACGACACCATGCAGCGCGTGCTCAAGGCCCCGCGACTGACGAGCGCAGACAAGGCCGCCACGTTTATTGACGTGTGCGGCGACAAGTTTGATGTGAAAGTGCAGAACTTCATCCACGTCGTTGCCGAAAACGACCGTCTCCCGCTTTTGCCGGAGATTGCCGCTCTGTTCGACCTGTACAAGGCCGAGCAAGAGAAGTCGGTAGACGTTGAAGTGACCAGTGCTTTTGCATTGAACCAAGAACAGCAAGACAAACTCGCCAAGGTTCTCAGTGCACGACTCGACCGGGAAGTGCGCCTGCAAGTTGCGGAAGACCCATCCCTTATTGGGGGTGTTGTCATCCGCGCCGGCGACCTGGTTATCGATGGCTCGATTCGCGGCAAACTCGCGAATCTTGCCGAAGCATTGAAATCTTGAGTTTGAAGGGGCAGCAGAGCAATGCAGCAACTCAATCCTTCCGAAATAAGTGAAATTATCAAGGGCCGCATCGACAAGCTCGACGTGACCTCCCAAGCCCGTAACGAAGGCACTGTCGTCAGCGTATCTGACGGCATCGTGCGGATTCACGGTCTGGCCGACGTAATGTACGGCGAGATGATCGAGTTTCCGGGCGGCGTCTACGGTATGGCCCTCAACCTGGAGCAAGACTCCGTAGGTGCCGTTGTATTGGGCGCGTACACCAGTCTGGCCGAAGGCATGAGCGCCAAGTGCACAGGCCGCATCCTGGAAGTTCCGGTTGGTAAGGAATTGTTGGGTCGCGTTGTCGACGCACTGGGTAACCCTGTTGACGGTAAAGGTCCACTGGGCAACACCGAGACCGACGCGGTCGAGAAAGTTGCTCCAGGCGTGATCTGGCGTAAGTCGGTAGACCAGCCTGTACAGACTGGCTACAAGGCTGTCGATGCCATGATCCCAGTCGGCCGTGGCCAGCGTGAGCTGATCATCGGTGACCGTCAGATCGGTAAGACCGCTCTGGCGATCGACGCGATCATCAACCAGAAAGACAGCGGCATTTTCTGCGTCTACGTAGCGATCGGTCAGAAACAATCGACCATCGCCAACGTGGTTCGCAAGCTGGAAGAAAACGGCGCCCTGGCCAACACGATCATCGTGGCTGCCAGTGCTTCGGAATCTCCTGCGCTGCAATTCCTGGCACCGTACTCCGGTTGCACCATGGGTGAATTCTTCCGCGACCGCGGTGAAGACGCGCTGATCGTTTATGACGATCTGTCCAAGCAAGCAGTGGCTTACCGCCAGATTTCCCTGCTGCTGCGCCGTCCACCAGGCCGTGAAGCCTACCCAGGCGACGTGTTCTATCTCCACTCCCGTCTGCTGGAGCGCGCATCCCGCGTTTCCGAAGAGTACGTAGAGAAGTTCACCAACGGCGCAGTGACCGGAAAAACCGGTTCCCTGACCGCACTGCCGATCATCGAAACCCAGGCTGGCGACGTTTCCGCGTTCGTTCCGACCAACGTGATTTCCATCACCGACGGTCAGATCTTCCTGGAATCGGCCATGTTCAACTCCGGGATCCGTCCTGCTGTGAACGCCGGTGTTTCGGTATCCCGTGTGGGTGGTGCCGCTCAGACCAAGATCATCAAGAAGCTCTCCGGTGGTATCCGTACCGCTCTGGCTCAGTACCGTGAACTGGCGGCATTCGCCCAGTTCGCTTCTGACCTGGACGAAGCGACCCGTAAGCAACTTGAGCATGGTCAGCGCGTTACCGAGCTGATGAAGCAGAAGCAATACGCGCCAATGTCGATCGCTGACATGTCGCTGTCGCTGTATGCCGCTGAGCGTGGGTTCCTGACTGACGTCGAAATCGCCAAGGTCGGCAGCTTTGAACAAGCGCTGATTGCTTACTTCAACCGAGATCATGCCGATTTGATGGCCAAGATCAACGTGAAGGGTGACTTCAATGACGAAATCGACGCTGGCCTGAAAGCCGGTATCGAGAAGTTCAAGGCCACCCAAACCTGGTAAGCCGCAGCGGGAGCCGCAAGGCTCCCGCTTGCTAACCTGATAGGTGTTACATGGCAGGCGCAAAAGAGATTCGCAGTAAGATTGCGAGCATCAAAAGCACGCAAAAAATTACCAGCGCCATGGAGAAAGTGGCGGTCAGCAAAATGCGCAAGGCACAAATGCGCATGTCGGCTAGCCGTCCTTATGCGGAGCGTATCCGCCAGGTAATTGGGCATCTGGCCAACGCCAACCCGGAATACCGCCACCCGTTCATGATCGAGCGCGCCGTCAAGCGTGCAGGTTATGTGGTAGTGAGCAGTGACCGTGGTTTGTGCGGTGGTTTGAATACCAACCTGTTCAAGGCCCTGGTCAAGGACATGGCGGTAAACCGCGAAAACGGCGTCGAGATTGAT
Organism: Pseudomonas sp. WS 5411; assembly: GCF_012985595.1. Taxonomy (NCBI): domain Bacteria; kingdom Pseudomonadati; phylum Pseudomonadota; class Gammaproteobacteria; order Pseudomonadales; family Pseudomonadaceae; genus Pseudomonas; species Pseudomonas sp. WS 5411. The sequence goes on along the minus strand of NZ_JAARMC010000007.1, from coordinate 65,869 downwards.
CTGTGTGTTGTTGGTAGCAAGGGTGCGGCCTTTTTCCGCAACTTCGGCGGTAACGTCGTTGCAGCTATCAGCCACCTGGGTGAAGAGCCGTCGATCAATGACTTGATCGGCAGTGTGAAGGTGATGCTGGATGCATACCTGGAAGGCCGGATCGACCGCCTGTCCGTGGTATCCAACAAGTTCATCAACACCATGACCCAGCAGCCAACCGTGGAGCAATTGATTCCACTGGTGGCGACCCCGGATCAGGAACTCAAGCACCACTGGGACTACCTCTACGAACCAGACGCCAAAGAGCTGCTTGACGGCTTGATGGTGCGCTACGTGGAGTCGCAGGTGTACCAGGCGGTGGTCGAGAACAACGCAGCTGAACAAGCGGCGCGGATGATCGCGATGAAAAACGCTACCGACAACGCCGGTGATCTGATCAGCGATTTGCAGCTGATCTACAACAAGGCGCGTCAGGCTGCGATCACCCAAGAGATCTCGGAAATCGTCGGCGGCGCTGCCGCGGTTTAACGGTTCAAATATTCAGAGGATCCAGCTATGAGTAGCGGACGTATCGTTCAAATCATCGGCGCCGTTATCGACGTGGAATTCCCACGCGACAGCGTACCGAGCATCTACAACGCGCTGAAAGTACAAGGCGCGGAAACTACTCTGGAAGTTCAGCAGCAGCTGGGCGACGGCGTAGTTCGTACCATTGCGATGGGTTCCACCGAAGGCTTGAAGCGCGGTCTGGACGTTGTCGACACTGGCGCTGCCATTTCCGTACCGGTCGGTAAAGCGACCCTGGGCCGGATCATGGACGTACTGGGCAACCCGATTGACGAAGCTGGCCCGATCGATACCGAAGAGCGTTGGGGCATTCACCGCCCAGCACCTTCGTTCGCCGAGCAAGCTGGCGGCAACGACCTGCTGGAAACCGGCATCAAGGTTATCGACCTGGTTTGCCCGTTCGCCAAAGGCGGTAAAGTCGGTCTGTTCGGTGGTGCCGGTGTAGGCAAGACCGTAAACATGATGGAACTGATCCGTAACATCGCCATCGAGCACAGCGGTTATTCCGTGTTCGCCGGTGTGGGTGAGCGTACTCGTGAGGGTAACGACTTCTACCACGAGATGAAGGACTCCAACGTTCTGGACAAAGTGGCACTGGTCTACGGTCAGATGAACGAGCCGCCGGGTAACCGTCTGCGCGTAGCACTGACTGGCCTGACCATGGCCGAGAAGTTCCGTGACGAAGGTAACGACGTTCTGTTGTTCGTCGACAACATCTACCGTTACACCCTGGCCGGTACTGAAGTATCCGCACTGCTGGGCCGTATGCCTTCGGCAGTAGGTTACCAGCCGACCCTGGCTGAAGAGATGGGCGTTCTGCAAGAACGTATCACTTCGACCAAGGAAGGTTCGATCACGTCGATCCAAGCGGTATACGTACCTGCGGATGACTTGACTGACCCGTCGCCAGCGACCACCTTCGCCCACTTGGACGCCACCGTCGTACTGTCCCGTGACATCGCTTCCCTGGGTATCTACCCAGCGGTCGATCCACTCGACTCGACTTCGCGCCAGCTGGACCCGAACGTGATCGGCCAGGAGCACTACGACACCGCTCGCGGCGTTCAGTACGTGCTGCAGCGTTACAAAGAGCTGAAGGACATCATTGCGATCCTGGGTATGGACGAGCTGTCGGAAACCGACAAGCAGTTGGTATCCCGCGCTCGTAAGATCCAGCGCTTCTTGTCGCAGCCGTTCTTCGTGGCTGAAGTCTTCACCGGTGCCTCGGGTAAATACGTTTCCCTGAAAGACACCATTGCTGGCTTCAAAGGCATCCTCAACGGTGACTACGACCACCTGCCAGAACAAGCGTTCTACATGGTCGGCGGCATCGAAGAAGCGATCGAGAAAGCCAAGAAACTGTAATCCAGGCGCCCGGAAACGGGCGCTCATCAGGTTGAGGCAATCAGATGGCTATGACAGTCCATTGCGATATCGTCAGCGCGGAAGGGGAAATCTTCTCCGGTCTGGTAGAGATGGTAATTGCACACGGCGAGTTGGGTGACCTGGGTATTGCCTTGGGCCACGCACCGCTGATCACCAGCTTGAAGCCCGGTCCGATTACTCTGACCAAGCAGGGCGGGGAAAAGGAGGTGTTCTACATCTCTGGTGGTTTCCTCGAAGTTCAGCCGAACATGGTCAAGGTTCTTGCCGACACCGTGCAACGTGCTGGCGACCTGGATGAAGCCTCCGCTCAGGAAGCCGTCAAGGCTGCCGAGAAGGCTCTGCACGAAAAAGGTGCGGACTTCGACTACAGCGCTGCTGCTGTACGTCTGGCCGAGGCTGCAGCCCAGCTGCGCACGCTCCAGCAGATCCGCAAGAAGTAAGCGGCCAAGCCGTCATGCTTCATGCGCGATTGATTAAAAAGGGTAGCCTCGGCTACCCTTTTTCTTTTTTTGCAAAACACTTCTTTGGTCTGAAGCCGGACCGCCCAGGATTGGTAGCCATTCATGTCTCTTGAAATCGTCATTCTCGCCGCAGGCCAGGGCACCCGCATGCGTTCTGCCCTGCCCAAAGTGCTGCACCCGGTTGCGGGTAACTCCATGCTTGGCCATGTTATCCACAGCGCCCGGCAACTGGAGCCACAGCGTATCCACGTCGTGATTGGCCACGGGGCCGATGCGGTGCGTGAACGTCTGGCAGCCGACGACTTGAATTTCGTATTGCAGGACAAGCAACTGGGCACTGGTCATGCCACCGCGCAAGCTGTGCCGTTCATCAAGGCCGACACCGTGCTGATCCTCTACGGGGATGTGCCGCTGATCGAAGTGGAAACCCTGCAGCGCCTGCTCAAGCGCGTGGTACCGGGCCAGATGGGTCTGCTCACCGTCGAGCTGGACGACCCGACCGGTTATGGCCGTATCGTGCGCGATGCCGACGGCAAGGTTGCAGCCATCGTCGAACATAAAGATGCCAGCGAAGCACAACGGGCGATTACTGAAGGCAACACCGGCATCCTAGCGGTACCGGCCGATCGTCTGGCGGACTGGATGGGCCGCCTGTCGAACAACAATGTTCAGGGCGAGTACTACCTGACAGACGTGATTGAAATGGCCGTCAGCGATGGCTTGGTGGTTGCCACCGAGCAGCCCCACGACCCGATGGAAGTGCAGGGCGCCAACGACCGCAAGCAACTGGCAGAACTGGAGCGTCACTACCAACTGCGCGAAGGCCGCCGCCTGATGGCGCAGGGGGTGACACTGCGTGACCCGGCGCGTTTCGACGTACGGGGCGAAGTCACCGTGGGCCGTGACGTGCTGATTGATATCAACGTGATCCTCGAGGGCCGCGTGATCATCGAAGACGACGTGGTGATTGGCCCGAACTGCGTGATCAAGGACAGCACCCTGCGCAAAGGCGTGGTGGTCAAGGCCAACAGCCATATCGACGGTGCGGTGATGGGTGAGGCCAGCGATGCGGGGCCATTTGCGCGGTTGCGCCCGGGCAGTGTGCTGGGCGCCAGGGCCCATGTGGGTAACTTTGTTGAGCTGAAAAACGCACGGATGGGCGACGATGCGAAGGCAGGGCATCTGGCCTACCTCGGCGATGCAGTGATTGGGGCCCGCAGCAACATTGGCGCCGGCGCCATTACCTGCAATTACGATGGTGCCAACAAGTATCAGACGACGATTGGTGAAGACGTCTTTATCGGCTCCAATAATTCACTGATTGCGCCCGTCACCATTGGCGATGGTTCAAACACCGCGGCAGGCTCAACCATCAACCTGGATGTGGATAAGTCGCAATTGGCAGTGGCCCGCGCCCGCCAACGCAACATCGACGGCTGGAAACGCCCGGTCAAAATCAAAAAGACCTGAGTTATCCACAACCTCATTAGCAACGCCATTCCATTGTGGGAGCGGGCTTGCTCGCGAAGACGGAGTGTCAGTCACTGAACGTGTATCTGATGCACCGCCTTCGCGAGCAAGCCCGCTCCCACATTGGATCTATGTTGTTTTCAAAAAAGTGCACCCGCCGCTTGACGATTTCCCGTCAATAGGTTTTGATTGCCTTCGTTATCTTTCGAAACGAAACTTATCATCACCATGTCGAAGCGAAATACACCACAACGACGCCACAACATCCTCACCTTGCTCAACGAGCAGGGCGAAGTGAGCGTGGATGAATTGGCCAAACGTTTCGAAACTTCCGAAGTGACCATCCGCAAGGACTTGGCCGCGCTGGAAAGCAACGGCTTGCTGCTGCGTCGCTACGGTGGCGCCATCACCATGCCCCAGGAACTGGTCGGCGATCCTGCCCAACCGATTTCTGTGCATAAGCGCGCCATCGCCCGTGCGGCGGTCAAGCGCTTGCGTGAACACGCACGGATCATTATCGACAGCGGTAGCACCACCGCCGCGATGATCCCGGAGCTGGGCCATCAGCCCGGCCTGGTGGTGATGACCAACTCCCTGCATGTGGCCAGTGCCCTGAGTGAGTTGGAGCATGAGCCGGTGCTGTTGATGACCGGCGGCACCTGGGACCCGCACTCGGACTCGTTCCAGGGGCAGGTCGCCGAACAAGTGCTGCGTTCCTATGACTTCGACCAACTGTTTATAGGCGCTGACGGCATCGACCTGCAGCGCGGTACCACCACCTTCAATGAATTGCTGGGCCTGAGCCGAGTGATGGCCGAAGTCGCCCGTGAAGTGGTGGTGATGGTCGAATCCGACAAGATCGGCCGCAAGATCCCCAACCTGGAACTGCCCTGGAGCAGCGTCCATACCCTTATTACCGATGATCGCCTGCCGCTTGAGGCCCGCGACCAGATTCAAGCCCGCGGCATTACGCTGATTTGCGCGGCAGTCATCTAGGAGAGAAACCATGTGTGGAATTGTAGGCGCAGTCGCTGAACGAAACGTTACCGCCATTTTGCTCGAAGGCCTCAAGCGCCTGGAATACCGTGGCTACGACAGTGCCGGCGTGGCGGTCTTCAGCAACGCGGGCAAGCTGGAGCGCATGCGTCGCCCGGGCAAAGTCAGCGAACTGGAACAGGCCCTGGCCGGTGAGCCCCTGGCGGGCCGTCTGGGCATCGCCCACACCCGCTGGGCGACCCACGGTGCACCGTGCGAGCGCAATGCACACCCACATTTCTCCGGTGATATTGCGGTGGTGCACAACGGCATCATCGAAAACCACGAAGTGCTGCGTGAACAACTCAAGGGCCAGGGCTACGTCTTTACCTCGGACACCGACACCGAAGTCATCGCCCACCTGCTCAACCACAAGCTCAAGGACCACAGTGACCTGACCACCGCCCTCAAGGCCACGGTCAAGGAACTGCATGGCGCCTACGGCCTGGCTGTGATCAGCGCCAGCCAACCGGACCGTGTGGTTGCCGCTCGCAGTGGCAGCCCATTGGTGATTGGCCTGGGCCTGGGGGAGAACTTCCTCGCCTCCGATCAACTGGCCTTGCGTCAGGTCACCGACCGCTTCATGTACCTGGAAGAAGGTGATATCGCCGACATCCGCCGTGAAAGCGTGGCGATCTGGGACGTCGATGGCAACTCCGTCGAGCGCGAAGCCGTGCAGTACCGCGACGGCGCCGAAGCTGCCGACAAGGGTGAGTTCCGCCACTTCATGCTCAAGGAAATCCACGAGCAACCGGCCGTGGTGCAACGCACCCTGGAAGGCCGCCTTGGCGACAAGCAAGTCCTGGTTAACGCCTTCGGCCCGCAAGCCGCCGAGCTGTTCGCCAAAGTGCGCAATGTGCAGATCGTCGCCTGTGGCACCAGCTACCACGCCGGCATGGTCGCCCGTTACTGGCTGGAAGAACTGGCCGGCATCCCGTGCCAGGTCGAAGTAGCCAGTGAGTTCCGCTACCGCAAGGTGGTGGTTCAGCCCGATACCCTGTTCGTCACCATTTCCCAATCCGGCGAGACCGCCGACACCCTGGCAGCCCTGCGCAATGCCAAGGAGCTGGGATACCTGGCAAGCCTGGCGATCTGCAACGTCAGCATCAGCTCCCTGGTGCGCGAGTCCGACCTGACCCTGCTGACCCAGGCTGGCCGCGAAATCGGTGTAGCCTCCACCAAGGCCTTCACCACCCAATTGGTGGGCCTGCTGCTGCTGACCCTGTCCCTTGGCCAGGTGCGCGGCACGTTGGCTGCAGGTGTAGAAGCCACCCTGGTAGAAGAACTGCGCCGCCTGCCCACCCGCCTGGGCGAAGCACTGGCCATGGACAGCACCGTAGAGAAAGTCGCCGAACTGTTTGCCGACAAGAACCACACCCTGTTCCTCGGCCGTGGCGCGCAATACCCAGTGGCAATGGAAGGCTCCCTGAAACTCAAGGAAATCTCCTATATCCACGCTGAAGCCTACCCTGCCGGCGAGCTGAAGCACGGCCCATTGGCCCTGGTGGACGACGACATGCCTGTGGTCACCGTGGCGCCGAACAATGAACTGCTGGAAAAGCTCAAGTCCAACCTGCAGGAAGTACGCGCCCGTGGTGGTCAACTGATCGTGTTCGCCGACGAAAAGGCCGGCATGACCAACGGCGAAGGCACCCACGTGATCAACATGCCGCACATCCACGACACCCTGTCGCCGATCCTCTACACCATCCCGCTGCAGTTGCTGTCGTACTATGTGGCGGTGCTCAAGGGCACGGACGTTGACCAGCCGCGTAACTTGGCCAAGTCGGTGACGGTTGAGTAATGTTTAGCGGTAACGAGAAAGGGCGATCGTAAACATTAAAGTCTGTCTCGCTTGGAGCCTCCGAGGGCTCCAAGCGACGATCTTCTCTCCCGCTCCTTTTGTGCCGAGTGCTGCACCTTGCGGCTCACCTTCCAGATTCAGATTTACAAAAAAAATCGCGGAGATTGGCAAGTCGTAAGCAGATTTCTGAAGAAAAACTAAACGCGATCTATTGAGTACTTGATTAGTCTAGAAAAATTTCAGATACAAACACGGATTATCGTCCTGACGTTATGTACAGCCTGGATATTATAGGCGTCATAGCAACGGTGCATGGGAGCTTCGCAGGTTTGCTGGATAGCCTGCGTAGAAAAGGTAGATTGGTCCGAAAAGTAGATGATTTAAAATGTCGTTTAGTTGATGACCCTCTGGCTGTTTCGATAATTAAAACGGTAAATAACTTACTCAGTTTATTATGGCGTACGTACGTTCTTCATCTCGCAGTTATATTGAGGGCGGGCTGGCCTATTGCAGATCATGATGCCCACTATAATCAGTGCGCCCCCCATAAATGTGGGAGCGCTGAGCTGCTCATCCAACAAAAGAGCACCCAGTAACACCGCCGTCAGCGGATTGAGCGCGATGAACACTCCGGCACGTGTTGCGCCGATCTGCTCGATACCCTTGTAATACCAGATGTATGCCAGCGCCGAGCCTATGGCACCCAAGTACAGCAAGCTGGAAAAGTCGGCAAGCGTTAGAGCTCGCAGTGATTCCTGATTGAACTGACCCGTGACGATAGCGGTCGCCGTCAGCATCGCGGCCCCCGCGAAGATGGAGTAGGTCACCGTATGTAGGGCGCCGATTTCTTTGACTACCGACTTACCGAACACGCTGAAGGCGACCCAACTGAGTACGCAACCAAAGATCAAAAGGTCTCCGCGCCAGTCGTTTTTATCCACGATTAATGTGCCTGACGACTTATTGAAAATCACGACAGCCGCCCCTATCAGGCAAAGAAAAATGCCTGCGGTTTTCATTGCAGACATTTTTTCTCGGAAAAACACATAAGAGAAAAGAGCCATAACGGCGGGATTCAGGGCTACGATCAATGACGCGCGGGAGGCTGCTGTGTAATGTAGACCATAAAAAAAACAGAGGTTATAAGTATAAATTCCGCAAAATCCCAATCCTACGATCTTGACTAGTTGCGACCGATCAAGCCGGACAAAGCTCTTTTTTAAAAAGAAACCTAGGAACAGTCCAAGTGTGATTCCGGCGAATATAAACCTGACACTGGCGGCTAATAGCGCGGGTGTGTCTGCGGATAGATACCGACCAGCGACAAAGGTACCTCCCCAGATCATTGCTACCAGAGAAAGCTTAAGATAGGTAAGGCTGTCTGGAGTAAGGACCAGTGGATGAGAATGGCTGGTCATGCAGGTGCCCTCTCTTCAACGATCGGTCGGGTCTTGAGCTCTATGTATTCGAGAGTCAGATCAAGGACTTCGCGTTGGGCACGGCTCCCTCCTAACAACGGCCACTGGTCTCGGCTGGTACGCAAGAGCGCCAGGCTTTCGTGATAACGCTTCAAGGTGAACAGTAGAATGCCTTTGAGCACGTCTAAGCCTGCTCGGTGCGCTTCGGGCTCGATGCCGAAGCCGTCGCTTTCGGCGATTTGCTTCTCGATGAGGAGCGCCTGCTCGACCTCGTTGCATCGCTCGTGGGCTATAGCCATGTGCCAATAGACGTGCATGCGCATGCCGCTATTTTCGATCCAGTCAGGCTTGCAGTCGATCAGGAAACTCGAAAGTTCCTGCCAGCGGCCCATCTCATGCAGTGCGTGCGCAGTAGCATGGATGCCGTAGATGTTATGGGGAATCAGCCTAACCGCCTCAAGGCCCAGTTCAAGGGCTTCTTGGAAGCACTGGTCTTCACACAAAACAAAAGATTTTATTGCCAGGTAGTAGGAGTACAAGGCATGAGTGTGCGGTATGTGTGGTTCGCAAAACGAAAATTCTGCCGTTAATCTAGGCGTCTTACCAGTACAGAAGTCGAGCATGTGCACAAAAAAAATTGTGATGATGTCGGAGGGGTACGCTTTCAGGTGTTGTGTAAAGAGTGTACGTGCTCGCTCATATTCAAAGTTTACCCAAGCTATAAATGCTTTATGGATCAGTAACAACTCCGGGGGTAAGTTCGATCGTTGATGCATCCGATTGAGAAACAGTTTGAACTTGTAAAGTTCTTTCATCTCGCAACTCGTGATTGCATCGAATCCTAATAGAAGGTCTTTGTACAGTTCCTGAGTCTCGGTGACCGGCATCAGATGCTCGGGTATACCTCGTAGGGACAGGAATGGGCCGTTGATTTCAGGCCACAGTGCCGAAATCCCATCAGTCTTCCATTGGGCGACCATAAAACAATCCTTGGATATAAGTTGGCGAAAAGGGCTGGCCTATCTCGTTATGCCTGTTTCATCTATGCTTACGCAAAATCATGGTCATATGAAAATGAGCGATTACTCATGGATGAAAAATGACGCTGACCCAATTGGAAATTTTTGTCGCTGTCGCAGAGCGGCGTGGCTTCACCCTCGCAGCCGCTCAACTGAAAATATCCCAATCTGCGGTTTCTCATGCAATAAAGGCTCTGGAGCAGGAGTTGGGTGTCGAACTGCTACTTCGGCATCAAGGCCAGATTGAACTGACAGACATAGGGGCGCGAATCCTTCTGCGTGTGCAACCTATGCTTGGCCTGGCGGATGCAGTTAGGCAGGATGCCAGCGATGCCCGCAGCATGAAACTTGGCACCCTGCGAATTGGTTCATTTGGCCCAACCTCATCCCAGCTTTTGTTGCCGCGGATTCTTACAGACTACCGCCGCCTTTACCCCAATATTGAAGTTCATGTGAGCGAGGGGCCTGATCGCCAAGTGATGGAATGGTTGTTAGACAGGGAGGTGGACGTAGGGTTTGTCACCTTACCTGAAGCCCAGTTTGACACCTGGCCTTTACTCGAGGACCAAATGGTTGCCGTGCTACCGATTGCGCACCCTCTCGCTTCAAACGAAAGAGTGACATTGGGGGACTTGTGTTCTGATCCGTTTGTACTAACCGAGGCTGGTTCATCCGAACTGGTCTCGCAGCTCTTTGCGGCTGTCAAATTGAAGCCGTGTATTCGCTACAAGACCTCTCAGTTAATGAGTACCTTGGCCGCAGTGGCTCGCGGAGATGGGGTAACGATTGTGGCTGAGTCTTCGTTGCCCGACGATAGCGAGGAGCTTTATGTGGTTAGGACACTCGATCCGGCAGTCAGGCGCCAAGTCGGAATCGCGGTGCTGGATTGCAGCGAGACTACTGCTGCAGCTCAAGCATTCATTGAGTTGGCAGAGAAGATTTACCGGAGTCGTAAGAGTGATTTGAAGGGAAATGGCTTATAAAGAGGGAGCCCCTCCGGTCATTTCAATGCTGTCTGCTGCGCGATGCCGTGCTGTAGCCCAGCCTGCCTAGCTGCGCATTACCTTATTCCAATCAATTTCGTATCCAGCAGCCTGGAGCGCCCGGCTGAAGGCTTGCTTCCAACCATCGTCGTTGATCGACGTCCAGACCGAGGGTACGGTCTTCAGGATTAAAAACGGTCCCGTTTGGGGCCCCTCGGGGCTCCAAACGACGTCCCTCTCTAGCAAAAGGCGCAATTACAGGTGGAAGTGGCCCGCCGCCTCCGGCTGGTAAAGCACTTTCCTGATTTCAATCCGGCGGGTCCGATCAGAAATTCGCCAGTCGATGGCGTCCCCCTCCTGATAGCCCAGGATGGCGGCGCCGATGTCGGAATACACGGAGTGCTTCCCTGCGGTGCTGTCCGCGTCTTCAGGGTAGACCAAGGCCACTTCGATCTCTTCTTCGTCCAGTTGCAGCAAGGCCCTAGAGTTCATCGTGACGACATTGCACGCCACCTGCTGCGGCTTGACGACAATGGCTCGCTCAAGCTCATGTTCGAGTTCAACAACGGTCGGGCCTTGCTCGAGCGCGATTAGGCTCTCGAGCCTGGCCTTGTCGATTTCAGTAATGTAGATCCTGGTGGCGTCGCCAGCGGCACCTTCGCGCAAGAACTGGAGATAGCGCCCCGCCGTCATGGAAAATGACTTCAATGTCGGCGTTTCGCTTTCAAGCAGAAAGCCGCTGCGCAGAAAGGCGTTCAGCGAGCGCGCGTTGTCCGGGTGGATCTTGGCGATGAGCTTCTTGGCCCGCATGTCAAGGAAGGCCAGTTTCATGCCTTCGCGTATCGTGCGGGCGCCAAGGTTCTGGCCCCATTTATCGCTGTCTCCGATGACCAGGACTATCTCGCAATCTGAGCCGGTCTTGATCAGACGGACAAAGCCCACCGGGGAGTCATGTCGGTCATAGGCCATGAAGAATCGGCCGCCCTGGTTGAATAGATGGGTCAGGATCGGCGATTGAGTCCGATCGATGGCTTGCTCGATGGAGCGGGAGACATGACGCGAATCGCTCAGATAGCAGGTGACGCGTTCATCCTCCAACCAATCCATCAGCGTCAGCGCGTGCGCCCGAGTAATTTCAGGGCACAGCGAAATGAAAGGCTTGTTCATCTTCATCACACTTACTTGTAAAGGATGGAAGCCCGTCATGGCTTTGGCCATGACGGCTCTTTGGGCAACCGACCATGTTAAGACATAACGCGGGTAATGCCGAACCCTGCTCCTTGGTCCGACCCAGAGGCTCGCCGCAAGCGGTTCCATCAAATGTACGTGGATGTCGTGTGATTACTGGGTGCAGCTGTTTTGCGGTTCCTTTATACGACGCGGCAAGCCCCGAAATACGGGCACCCTTCGCGACAGTTTTAGCTCTCTGTGGGAGCGTCGTTAGCCTTTGGATCGGTGTGACTCAGGTCCACCAATACCGCACCAAATGAAAGAAAATCGGCGCCGCAAAACACACCGAATCCAACCGATCCAGCATCCCGCCGTGTCCTTCGATCATATGCCCCCAGTCCTTTACCCCTCGGTCGCGCTTGATCGCCGACATCACAATCCCGCCGGCAAAGCCCAGCAGGTTGATCAGCAGGGCAATCAGGAATGACTGCCAAGGGTTGAACGGGGTGGTCCACCACAGTGCTGCGCCGATCAGGGAGGACAGCAGGATCCCGCCGACAAAGCCTTCCACGGTCTTCGACGGTGACAGGTTGGGCGCGATTTTGTGTTTGCCGAACAGTTTGCCGCACACGTACTGCAACACGTCCGAGAGCTGCACCACGATCACCAGGTAGGCGATCAGCAGCAGGTTGCGGCCCTCGTAGCCGACGATGTCGAGGGTCAGCAGGGCGGGTACGAAGGAGACGCAGAACACCGCGATCATCAGCCCCCACTGTACTTTCGATGCGCGCTCCAGGAAGTGCGTGCTGTCGCCGCCCAGCGAGGCAAGGATGGGCAGCAGGAGGAACACGTAGACCGGAATAAAGATCGAGAACAGGCCGTACCAGTCAAAGTAGATCAGCAGGTATTGCAGGGGCAGCGCCAGGTAGAACGCGGCGACCAGTGCGGGGTAGTCGCTGCGGCGGGTGGGCGTGAGGGTGAGGAATTCGCGCAGGGCGTAGAACGACACGGCGTAGAACAGCAGGATTACCGCACCGGTGCCGAGCCAGAAGGCGACGCCGATCACCACCACCATCACCCACCAGGCATTGATGCGGGCGTTGAGGTTGTCGATCACCGCATTGGGTGTGCCACGGGTGCGCAGCTTGAGGATCAGGCCGATCAGCGAGGCGAGCACCAGGATCATGCCGATGCCGCCGAACAACATCAGGGTTTGGCTATCCATGTCAGGAATGCTCCGGGGCGAGGGCGAGCAGGGCGTCGCGGCTGCGGGCAAGAAACAGGGCCTTGTCTTCACCGTCTGCAAGCTGCAGCGGTGCGCCAAAGCTGGTGGTGCACAACAGCGGCAGTGGCAGCACACGGCCCTTGGGCATCACGCGGTTGAGGTTGGCGATCCACACGGGGATCAGTTGCGCCTGTGGGTAACTTTTTGCCAGGTGATACAGACCGCTCTTGAAGGGCAGCAGGCCATCCTCCAGGTTGCGCGTGCCTTCGGGGAAAATGATCAGCGAATCGCCGTGTTCCAGGGCTTCGAGCATCGGTTGCAACGGGTTATCCACAGGGTCTTTGCGTTCGCGGTCGATCAGCACGCCGTTGAATACCCGGTTGATGATGTAGCGGCGCAGTGCGCTCTTGTTCCAGTAGTCGGTGCCGGCCACCGGGCGCGTGGCCTTGCGCAGGTTCTGCGGCAACGACGCCCACAGCAGCACGAAGTCGCCGTGGCTGCTGTGGTTGGCAAAGTAGATGCGCTGCACGGGTTCTGGGGCGCAGCCCAGCCACAGGCTGCGGGCGCCGGTCACTGTGCGGGCCATGGAGGTAATCAGGGTCGCGACCAGGGGTTCGAACATAAGGATTCCTTATCCGGCGAAGGGCAGCCACGGGCTGGCCAGGATGACGGCCAATGTCAGTAACACTTGCGCACCCAGCAGGTAGGCCTGTTTGCGCAGCAATTTGAGGGCGCCACGCCGGCGTTCGGTCCAGGGTCGGCTTGCGCGGTTGACGGGTTGCAGGCCCAGGGTTTGCAGAGTCTGGTCCAGCTCGCCGGTGCGTTCTATGTCCTTGGCCATCAGCGCAAACAGGTCGGCGTCGAAGGCCACCCGTAGCGCCCAGTACTTTTGCAGCAGCCCGAGGATAATCATCCACAGGCTGAGCAACAGGCAGATCGGCGTGATACTGACCATCAACAATTGCGCCAGGCCAAACAGTACCCCGAGCAGGGTCAGGCCTGTGGATAACTGATCCAGCGAACGGCCGCGGCGCAGCAGGCTGGCGACTACCTGGAGTTGCATATCAGCGGGCATAGGGCAGTGCTCCCAAGGCTTGGCGGTGATCGGCATGCAGGACCACATCTGATCGTGCTGTACGAATAATAGCCAGTGCCTCGTCCACCGTGGCCGCCCGTCCGCTGTGCAGCAGCCAGGCCGCCACGGCGCTGGCGCTGCGGGAATAACCGAGGGCACAGCACACCAGCAACGGGCCGTGCTCGCGCAAGCGCTTGATGGCTTGGGCCGCCTCCAGGCACTGTGCCGGTGTGGGTGCGGTCAGGTCGAGGACGGGCAGGGCATGGTAAGCGCGGCCCTGTGGATAAACAGGCAATTCGGCACACAGATCGACCACCGCATTGAAAGAACTCAGCTGCGCTGGCGTCGGAATTCGCCCCAACCATACGTTATCCACAACCCGGTCAGGCTGCGGATGCTTGCGCGTCCACAGCCGCGAGTTGAGCCACGCCGCCGCGAGATAAGGCGCATACAGCCAGCGTGCTGCCGGGCTGAGGCGGCCATCTGCGCGTTTCTGAAAGCCTGCGGCGCCCAGCAGCCAGTAGTTGAGCGCCACCAGCAACACCGCGACGGCAGGCCACAGCAGCCATAGCCAGGCACCGCCCCCGGTAAAGGCCACTATTGTCAGCACCAGGGCGCCCATGGCGTAGCGCAACCCCAGGCGCCAACGTTTCGGGTCTTTGGCCGGCCGCGCATGCAACAGCGGGCTGGGTTGATCCACCGGCCATAGCCACACACACAGCCAGCCGGCCAGGGCGCCTGTGGGTAAGTCTATAAAGTGGTGTTGGTAAGTGGTCAGCACCGAAATGCCAATCAGCGCGAACCAGCCATGCACCAGCCAGCGCCACAGGCCTTGGCTATGCCGCTGGTACATCACCCACAGGATCACCAGCAAAGCGATATGCAGCGAGGGTGCCTGGTTGAACGGTTTGTCGAACCCGGCCAGTACCGCAAACAGCCAGCCGAACACGCCGTCCATTTCCGGGCGCTCAAAGGTGAAGCGCAGCGGCCATAGCAGGAAGCAGCTCACGGCAATCACCTGCGCACTGAGCAGACGCAGGGCATGCTGTTTGAGCTCATGGCGGCTGTTAGGCAGCAGCAGGGAGAAGCCGTAGAGCAGGTCGATCGACCAGTAGGGCACGATGGTCCAGGCCCAGAACGGCATATGGGTTTCCCAGCCGAATACCAGGGTGCCCACGTCGCTGCGCTGGCTGGTGACCCAGGTGGCAAAGCCGTAGGTGCTGAAAAACAGCGGCGCCAACAGCAGCAGCCAGAGCAGGGCTGGTTTGAAGAGACCTGGTTCGCGCATGGTCAGATCTTCTGCGCCAGCGACACGCTGAAGATGCCCCACTCATCCACACGCTGGGTGATCTTGCGAAAGCCCGCTGCTTCCACCAGTTGATCCATTTCCGCCTGGCTGCGACGGCGCATCACCCAGGCCTGGCCCTGGCGATGGCTGGTCAGGGCGCGGGCGATCAGTTCCAGTTGCGGGTGCCACGGTTGGCCGGTGTACACCAGGTATCCGTCGGGCTCCACGGCTTCGGCCAGCCCTGCCAGGGAACCACCGACCATGGCGTTATCGGCAAACAGTTCGTACAGCCCGGACACCACTGCCAGTGTCGGCGTGGGCGCCAGTGCGGCGAGGTCGGCCCGGTCAAAGGCATCGCCTTTGACGAACTGCGCAATCTCCCCCAGGCCTTTCTCGCGGATCAGCGCGCCACCGTCGCGCACGTTGATATCGCTGTAGTCGCGCAACAGGATTGATTCAGGCAGCGGCGAAACGCCCTGCAAGGCTTCCAGAATGTACCGACCATGCCCTGCGGCAATGTCGACGATGCGCACTTCGCGCCCGTCGTCGCGCAGCTTGGCCATGGCCAGGCGCAACAACTCTTCAACATGCAGTTTGCGCTGGCGAATCCCGCGCCAGCCGATGGAGTTCAGGTAGTTGGTATCAATCATCCGCCCCAGCGCGCCCTTGCCGGTGGGGGTATTGCGGTACACGTAGTCCAGGGTACTGCCCGAGTCGAAGCCGGTGTCGAAGCCCAGCTTCACGCCCTCGGACAGCTTGCGGCCCAGGCCCATGCTGGCGCGGGTCATGCGCCAGTACAGGTCGCGCAGGGAGTTGTGCGGCAGCGGCGCGGCGAGGGATTCGGATTCGGCGCAGGTCGCGCCGATCTTGTCGGCGTCCAGCAGGCTGGCGCGGTCCAGCGGGTGCGCGAAGTTTTGCAGGATAAAACGCCTGGCGCTGGCCAGTGCCACGGCGCGGTCACGTTCGCCGAGGGTGTCGTGGAAAAAGCCGGGCAGGATGTGCAGTTCCTTTTTCAGGCTGCCAAGGCGCTCGAAGAACTGTTGCTGGGGTTTGCGGTGCACCACAAAGTCCGAGCCGGAGATCAGCAGTTGGGTCGGCAACTGGATCGCCTGGGCATCGGCGACCACGCGGTCGGCCGCTTCGTACAGGCCCAACAGCACATTTACCGAGATCGCCTTGGTGATCAGTGGGTCAGTGTCATAGGACGCGACGCGCTCGGGGTCATGGCTGAGGAACTTGGCTTTGACGTAGCTGTTGACGAAAAAATTGCCGCGAAAGCGCCGCATCAGCGCCAGGCCCGAGCGGGCGAAGGGCACGTAGAGCTTGACCTTGAACGCCGGGGAGGCGAGCACCAGGGCCCTGATACTCGGGGCGTAGTCGTGGACCCAGGTGGCGGCAATCACTGCGCCTACGCTCTGGGCGATCACTGCGAGGTTTTCTGGCGCGATGCCATAGGTGGCGCCGATATGGTCGCAGAAGGTCTGCACGTCGCGCGCGCTGGTGGCAAAGCTCGGGCTGTCGCCACGCTCGCCGGGGGACTGGCCATGGCCACGGGCGTCCCAGGCGAAGAAATCGAACTGTGGCAGGTCCAACTCGTCCACCAGGTGCGCAATGCGCCCGGAATGCTCGTGGCCACGATGGAACAGCAGGATCGCCTGGCGTGGCTCAGGCCCGGTGGCACTGGTCGCGGGCCAATGCCGATAGAAAAGCTCTACGCCGTCATGGGTACTGAAGGTGTGCTGTTGCTGTTCGCGCATCGCAAGATCCTTATGCCGTCGGAGAGATGTCGGATTGTTCTTTGAGGCCCTGGCGTACACGGTTGACCAGGGTGTAGGCGAGCAATGCCGCCACCAGCCACATCGCCCCGTCGACCCAGCCGGCGCCGAGCCAGCCCAGGGCCACGCCGGTGGCGAGTACGCCAAGGACAAACGCCCGATCACTCTTGCCCATGGGCCCGTCGTAGCGGCGCGAGGCACCGACCATCGGCCCCAGTACGCCGGCGTATTCGCTGAACACAGCCAGCAGCGTCACCAGCAACACCGGCGCCAGGCTGACCCCGGGGAGCAGGGCAAATGGCAGGATCAGCGCGCTGTCGGCGATCACGTCGCACAGTTCATTGAGGTAGGCGCCCAGGCGTGATTGCTGGCCGAATTCCCGGGCGAGCATGCCGTCGATGGCATTGAGGGCCATGCGCAGGATCATCCACAGCGGGATCAGTACGAACACCCAGGCGTGCTGGGCGAACCCCGCGATCAGCAGGCCGACGAGCAACGACACGATCCCGGCCAGCACGGTGATCTGGTTGGCGGTGGTGCCGTTGTCATACAGGCGCTGCACCAGGGGCCGCAGCAGGTTTTGAAAACGCGGTTTGAGCTGATAGATCGAAATCATGAGGGTGACGCTTCCTTGTCCGTGATCCCACGAAAAATCTGCTGTGAGTGTGACGATAAATCGCGGTGCGCACTAGTGATGGCTCCTACAAGGATTCAGGAAACCAGGAAAATTTTCACGGCGCTGTAACGCCCCTGCGGCACCTCACTCTAGTGCTGTGTCGGGACTGGACAAACCGTTCAGCCGACCCCCTACAGACCCATGAGGAATACCACAATGAACTTCAAGAACGCTGTTTCCGGTGCTGCCCTGGCCATTGCTGCCGCCACGATGTTTGCCGGTGTCGCGACCCAGGCGCAGGCCGCCGATGAGGCGAACGTGCATTGCTATGGCGTGACCTCCTGCAAAGGCATGAACGACTGCAAGACCGCTGAAAACGCCTGTAAAGGCCAGGCTGTCTGCAAGGGCCATGGCTTCAAGGCAATGACCAAGGCCGCTTGCGATGCGGCTGGCGGCAAAGTCGGCGAGTAACCGCGAATACGTGATCCCGCAGCGGTGTGCACGTCGCTGCGGACACTTTCCAGGAGTTCGTCATGTCGGTATCGGTTCCTTGCCTGGGCTACGGCCTGGGGCTACGCAGTCATTACTATCAACACATCATCGAGCAGTCGCCGGAGGTGGACTGGTTCGAAATCGTCTCCGAGAATTATCTGGTCCAGGGCGGCAAGGCCCTGTACTACCTGGACGCCATCGCCGAGCGTTATCCGCTGGTGATGCATGGGGTGTCCCTGTCCATTGGCGGCCCCCATGCCCTCGATAGGGACTACCTCAAGCAACTCAAGCAATTGGCCGACCGGGTCAAGCCGGCATGGGTCTCCGATCACCTGTGCTGGAGCCGGGGCAACGCCCATCAGCTGCATGACTTGTTGCCGCTGCCCTACACCGAAGAAAGTCTCTACCACGTCGCCACCCGTGTGCGGCAGGTACAGGCGGTGCTGGAGCGGCCGCTGGTATTGGAAAATGTCTCCAGCTATGTGCGATCCAAGGCCGATGAATTCACCGAGTGGGAATTTCTCAGCGCCTTGAGCCACCTCAGCGGTTGCGAGCTGCTGTTGGACGTCAACAACGTGTATGTCAGTTCGCGCAACCATGGCTTCGACGCCTGGACCTTTATCCGCAACCTGCCGCCGCAGAGCATCCGCCAACTGCATTTGGCCGGGCATATGGACTACGGCGACTACGTGGTCGATACCCATGACCATCCGGTGTGTGATCCGGTGTGGCAGCTGTTTCAACAGACACTGGAACACCTGGGGCCAGTGGCGACGTTGCTGGAGCGCGATGACCATTTCCCGCCGTTTGCCGAGCTGCTCGACGAGTTGGGCAAGGCCCGTGAGTTGGGGGCGGATGCCTTGGCCCGGAGGTCGCTATGCGCCTGACCGACTGGCAACTGGCGTTTGAACGGCATTTATTGGCAGACGCCGACGACACTGGCTTTGCCGACACCTTGATCGGGGGCCCGACACTGGATGTCGACACCGGCCTGGCGATCTATCACAACGCCTATCGGGCCCGTTTGCTGGAAGTGATGCAGGGGGATTTCCCGGCGGTGTGGCATTGGCTGGGGGACGACGAGTTTGCCGGGCTGGTGGTGGCCTATGTGCAGTGCTATCCATCCACGCATTTCAGCCTGCGCTGGCTGGGGCAACGGTTTGCAGACTTTATCGACGAGCATCTGGTCGCCGAACAAGCCGCCCCCCTGGTGGAGCTGGCGCGCCTGGAATGGGCCTTTACCCTGGCGTTTGATGCGCCTGCGGGCCAACCCCTGACTCTTGAAGACATGGCCCGGCTGGCGCCCGAGGCCTGGCCGTTATTGCAGGTTGAGTGGACGCCGGCGGTGCAGCAAGTGCTGTGTCGCTTCAACAGCCTGCAGATCTGGCGTGCGGTCAAGGCGCAGGCTGGGTTTCCCGGTAGCCAGGCGTTGCCGCTGGCCGAGGTGTGCCTGATCTGGCGTAACCAACAGGTGTGCCGTTACCGGAGCCTGGAGCCTGCCGAGGCGTACGCCCTGGCCGGGATGGCCGACAGCGGGTGGAGTTTTTCAGAACTGTGCGCGGAATTGGCAGTCACTTATCAAGAGGGCGCGCCGCTGCAAGCTGTCACGTGGTTGAAACAGTGGGTTGAGGACGGTTTGCTGCAACGTCGGGCACCATAAAAGGGCGTTATCGAACCGATAGCCTGCTACTTTTTGTGGATGGTCTACCCTCATTTCGGACGTCTGAAACAAGGGGGACTACTCATGCTCGCGCAACTTCCACCGGCCTTACAGAATCTTCAGCTACCGCTGCGTCTGCGACTCTGGGATGGCCATGAATTCAACCTGGGCCCGGAGCCCAGCGTTACCATCGTGGTCAAGGATCCGGTGATGGTGACGCAACTGACCCACCCCACGCTCGATTCCCTGGGCGCTGCTTTCGTTGAAGGCAAACTGGAGCTGGAAGGCTCGATCAGCGAAGTAATCCGGGTGTGTGACGAATTGAGCCACGCCCTGCTAGAGGAGGACGAGCACGCCGGCCCGGTGCGTTCGATTCACGACAAGGCTACGGATGCGGCCGCGATTTCCTACCACTATGACCTGTCGAACGAGTTCTACCAGCTCTGGCTGGACCGCGACATGGCCTATTCCTGCGGTTACTTCGAGACCGGCAGCGAATCCCTCGACCAAGCCCAACAAGACAAATTCCGCCACCTGTGCCGCAAGCTACGCCTGCAGCCTGGGGAGTACCTGCTGGATGTCGGTTGTGGCTGGGGCGGGTTGGCGCGTTATGCGGCCCGCGAGTTCGGGGTCAAGGTGTTCGGCATCACCCTGAGCAAGGAACAATTGGCACTGGCCAAGGAGCGGGTAATCGCTGAGGGCCTGGAAGACCTGGTTGAGTTGAAATTGCTCGACTACCGCGACCTGCCCCAGGACGGGCGGTTCGACAAAGTCGTCAGCGTCGGCATGTTCGAGCACGTCGGCCACGCCAACCTGGCGCAGTACTGCCAGACCCTGTTCGGCGCCGTGCGTGAAGGGGGGCTGGTGCTCAACCATGGCATCACCGCCAAACATACCGATGGCCGCCCGGTGGGGCGCGGTGCCGGCGAGTTTATCGAGCGTTACGTGTTCCCCAATGGTGAGCTGCCGCACCTGGTGATGATCAGCGCCGAAATCAGCGAAGTCGGCCTGGAAGTGGTCGACGTGGAAAGCCTGCGCCTGCATTACGCACGCACCCTCGACCACTGGAGCGAACGCCTGGAAGACAACCTGGAGGCGGCGGCAAAAATGGTCCCGGCCCAGGCACTGCGTATCTGGCGCCTGTACCTGGCGGGTTGCGCCTATGCGTTTGCGCGTGGGTGGATCAACCTGCACCAGATCCTGGCGGTCAAGCCCCATGCCGATGGCAGCCATGAGTTGCCGTGGACGCGGGAAGATCTCTACCGCTGAGCCAACCGATGTCTGAGTGTGGGAGCTGGCAAGCCAGCTCCCACCTTCTGTCCGGCGCAATTTATAAGATAGGGGAAATCAGCCGCGCCACGCGCATGCCCAGTTGCTGCAGGCGGCGGGTCTGCTGGCTTTCTTCCTGGCTGGTTTCGTGGGCCTGGGCGAAGTCATCCAGCAGCATGTGTTCCACCTCGCTGGCGAAGGCTTCGTCGACGGTCAGCAACATCACTTCGAAGTTGAGGCGGAACGAACGGTTGTCCAGGTTCGCACTGCCGATGGCGCTGATTTCCCGATCTACCAGCACCACTTTCTGATGCAAAAAACCCGGTTTGTAGCGGAACACCCGGACCCCGGCGCGCACCGCTTCAATCGCGTACAGGCTGGAGGCGGCGTACACAATGCGATGGTCGGGGCGTGACGGCAGTAGTAAGCGCACGTCCACGCCACGCAACACCGCCAGGCGCAGCGCGGCGAATACCGCTTCATCGGGGATGAAATACGGGCTGGTGATCCACACCCGCTCAGTCGCCGCATGAATGGCTTCGACGAAAAACAGCGAACAGGTTTCATACGGGTCCGCCGGACCGCTGGCCAGCAATTGGCAGAGCACGCCGTCATCGGCATAAGTGTCGGGCAGGATCAGCGGCGGCAGTTCGCGCGCGGCCCAGAACCAGTCTTCGGCAAACGATTCTTGCAGGCACGCCACCACGGGGCCGCTGACTTGCACATGGGTGTCGCGCCAGGGGGCGAGCGGCGGCTTCTTGCCCATGTATTCGTCGCCGACGTTATGCCCGCCGACAAAACCGGTCAGGCCATCGACCACGACAATCTTGCGGTGGTTGCGGAAATTCACCTGAAAGCGATTGAGCCAGCCGCTGCGGGTGGCAAACGCCTTGATCTGCACCCCGGCATCGCGCAGCGATTGCACATAGC
This sequence comes from Pseudomonas sp. WS 5411, assembly GCF_012985595.1. Lineage (NCBI taxonomy): Bacteria > Pseudomonadati > Pseudomonadota > Gammaproteobacteria > Pseudomonadales > Pseudomonadaceae > Pseudomonas > Pseudomonas sp. WS 5411. The sequence continues at coordinate 44,235 of NZ_JAARMC010000007.1, read as the reverse complement.
GGTGGGGCAGGGAGTGGCTACCAATGCGGTCATACAGCACGTAGATGGCTACACCTTCGGCGGCCTTGGCCTTGAGCAGTGCATGCAGTTGGCGCCCCAGTTCATCGTCATGAATGATGAAGAACTGCACCAACACGGCAGTCTTGGCGGCGCGGATGGCGTCGAAGATGGCGCTGAAGGTGGCGTCGCCATTGACCAGCAAACGCACCTGGTTGTTCGCCAGGCACGGCATGCGTCCCAGCTTGGGCATGGCGCGCAGGGAGGCGTAGGCCTGGGAGTTACGCGCAGCCAGGGCTTCTTCGACCCAAGGGCGCCAGTTCAACTCAGTGATTGCCTTGTGCATTTCCTGGTTGGCCTGGCGCCGCGCCTGGATATAGGCGTCGAAGCTGCTGCGGCCAAAGATCAGGTAGGGGATCAGCGTCAGGTACGGCATGAACATCAGCGACAGTGCCCAGGCGATTGAGCCTTGGGCGGTACGCACGGTGAGCACCGCGTGCAGGGCAGCCAGCGAGCCGAGAAAATGCAGGGTTGCGATGAAGTAGCCAAGCAAGTGCGGGCCGAAGAAATCCATGGGCAACGGTACTCCTGACAATCCAATGCGTAACAGACCATGTTCGGCGGCGATTGTCGCTATTTTATTGAGCATGCAACGCCGAGCACTTTACGACGTCTAACGCCGACAATTACCCAGGAGTTACCCGATGAATGCTCGTCTGCTTGGTTTGGCCATGGTTGTTGGTTTGACGCTGCCGGTGGCAGCGCAGGCGCAGATGTTGGCGCCGGGCTTGTGGGAATTGACCACCAGCAATATGAAAGTCGATAACCAGAATCTGCCGGACTTGTCGTTGATCCTCGGTCAACTGAAGCAACAGATGACCCCGGAACAACGCGCAATGCTGGAAAAACAAGGCATCACCATGGCTGGCAAGGGCGTGCAGGTCTGCCTGACCCCGGCCCAGGTGGCCTCTGATTCCATCCCGCTGACCGACCCGCAATCGGGTTGCAAGCAAGAGGTCACAGACAAGACCGGCAATCAGTGGAAATTCCGCTTCAGTTGCCCGAAAGCCCAGGGCACTGGCGTGGCCACGTTCCAGAGCCAGAAGGCGTTCACCACCACGGTCAACGGTACTTTCAATGCCACTGGCGTGCAGCAGAACGGCAGCCTCGACACCCATGCGCAGTGGCTGGGCAACGACTGTGGCACGGTCAAACCCCGGGCCTGAACGGCTCCTGGGTTTTAGCGCAGAAAATGCAGGGGCAGCCCCTGGCAACTGTCGATCACCTGCCCCTGGTGCCAGGCCACATGGCCTGACACCAGAGTAGTGCTGACGCTATGGCGAAAGCTGCGCTCGGCAAAGGGTGTCCAGCCGCAGCGGGCGAGGATCGGTTGGCTGCTCACCGGTTTGCCTTCGGGCTCGGGTTTGATCAGCACCAGGTCGGCCCAGTAGCCCTCGCGCAGGTACCCCCGGTCGGGAATGGCGAACAGGTCGGCAACGCGATGACTGGTTTTCGCCACCAATGTGGTCAGGGGCAACAGGCCGTCCGCCACCAACTCCATCAATGCCGGTAGCGCATGTTGCACCAGGGGTAACCCCGCTGGCGCCTCGCGGTACGGCCGCTGTTTTTGCTCCCATGTATGAGGCGCGTGGTCGGTGCCGATCACATCCAGGCGATTGCTCAGCAGTGCCAGGCGCAGGGCATTGCGGTCGGCCCGGGTTTTGATCGCCGGGTTGCATTTGATCTGGTGGCCGAGGCGGGCGTAGTCGCGGTCGTCGAACAGTAAGTGGTGCACGCACACTTCTGCCGTGATGCGTTTTTCTGCCAGCGGTTTATCTTCAAATAACGACAGTTCCCGGGCGCTGGTCAGGTGCAGCACATGCAAGCGCGTGCCGTGGCGGCGCGCCAGCTCCACGGCCAGGGACGAGGAGCGATAGCAGGCTTCGGCATCGCGGATCAGCGGGTGCGCGACGGCGGGGATCGCCTCGCCAAACCGGTTTCGCAAGCGTTGTTCATTGGCCTGGATGCTCGGCGTGTGCTCGCAATGGGCGAGGAGAATGGTCGGCACCTCAGCAAATAAACGCTCCAGGACGCGTGGATCATCCACCAGCATATTGCCGGTGGAGGCGCCCATAAACACTTTGACCCCGGCGACCTGCCGCGGATCAAGGGCAGCCACGGTGTCGAGGTTGTCGTTGCTGACACCAAAGTGAAACCCGTAATTGGCTACCGAGTGCAGTGCGGCGCGGCGCTTTTTGTCGGCCAGAGCTTCCAGGGTCAAGGTCGCGGGCTGGGTGTTGGGCATATCCATGAAACTGGTAATGCCCCCGGCCACTGCGGCGCGGGACTCGCTGTAAAAACTGCCTTTGTCCGGCGCGCCAGGTTCGCGGAAATGCACCTGGTCGTCGATCATGCCCGGCAGCAGCCATTGGCCTTGGGCATCAATCTCAATCTCGGCTGTTTGCCCCTGGATGCTGCTGGCGATTTTTTCGATACGGCCATTGGCGACCAGCACGTCGGCATCGAATTCCTGGCCTTCATTCACCAGGCGGGCGTTGCGGATCAGCAAGCGGCTCATGTTTAGAACTCGTTTTGCAGGGCTTTGTAGCCGCGCACCAGGTCGACATTGGTACGCGCCACGTCTTCGGAAAACTCCGATGCGCTGACGCTCACGGGCGGGAACTGCGACAGATCGGTGTTGGGGCCGATGCGCGTGGTGGACGGCACGTAGAACGCGGCGGGCAAGTCGCGGCCATCGACCACCGAGTTATGCCGCACCACGCAGCCATCACCCACCACACAGTTGAACAGCACACTGTTGAAGCCGATAAACACCCGGTCGCCGACAGTGCAGGGGCCGTGGACAATCGAGCGATGGGCAATGGAGCTGAACTCGCCGATAGTCACCGCCGCACCGGATTTGGAGTGGATCACCACGCCGTCCTGGATATTGGAATTGGCGCCGATGGTGATCGGGTCCATGTCGCCGGTGGCATCGACTTCGTCGGCGCGGATCACCGCATAGGGGCCGACAAATACATTCTCGCCGATGATCACCTTGCCGCAGATGATCGCGGTTTTATCGACGTAGGCCGACTCGGCAATGACCGGCAGATCGCCGGAAGGGTTCTTGCGGATCATGCTGTAGGTTCCTTGAGAGGCGCGGTGATGATGTGCACTTGATCGTTTTCGATAGCGTTGTAAAAACAGGTGGGTCGGCCGGTGTGACAGGCAGGGCCTTGTTGGTCGACGATCAGCAACACGGCATCGCCGTCGCAATCCAGGCGTGCTTCGATCAACTGCTGCTGGTGGCCAGAGCTTTCGCCTTTGCGCCACAACTGTTGGCGCGAGCGTGACCAGTAGCAGACCTGGCCGCTGGCGAGGGTCTCGTCGAGGGCCTGGCGGTTCATCCAGGCCAGCATCAACACTGCGCCGCTGCCGTGTTGCTGGGCGATGGCGGCGATCAGGCCGTCACTGTTCCACGGCAGGGCATCCAATACGGGGGCCAGGGGAAAACGGCTACCCACGGCTGCCGCTTCCAGGTCGAGCATCGTCAGTTTCATGGGGTGCCCGAGGCGCCTCTCGTCCAATGGCTTTCGGCCACGGCGTCATGGGCGTGCAGGCTTTCGGCGTGGATGACTTTGAGTTGGATGGCTTGCACCGCATCCGAGCGTTTCAGTGCCAGGTTCAAGCGGCGCGCGGCGTCTTCGCAAAACATCAGGTTCTGGCCGTTGGCCAAGGCGAACGCCTGTTCATCGGCGCGCTTTACAGCGGTTTGCACGGCGGTGCCGAGGGCTGCTTCGGCCTGGTCGATCAAGGCCGTCAGGGGCAAGGCTTGGACGTCGGGCTGCAGATGGACCTGCAACAGCGCACTGCTGCGTTGGCTATGGGGCGTGGCGACGATGCCATTGGCACTGCCAAGCCAGGCCAGTACATCTTCGTGTTGCAACGACTTGTTGCCGAAGTGATCAACAAATTGCTGTTGAATCAACTGCCTGGCGAGGGCCGCAGAGCATGGGCAGGTGGAAGAGTAGGTCACGTCAATTTTTAGTTCCACGTGGAACATCTGTTTTTCCAGACGCGCTTCGATGGTCACCGGGTAAGTCTTCCAGCCCGATAGCGGGCTGACCAACGCCGGGCGTTTGAGCAGCAAATCGGTGTGAATCCGCAGGTAGGCGCTGCTCGATAACCCTTCATGGCTATCGAGAAATCGCTGCAACACCTGACGCAGCAGCGCCGGTTGCAGGTCTTGTTGCTCGAGCATTTCCAACGCCAGGTACAGGCGCGACATATGAATGCCCCGCGCCTCGCCGTCATCCAGGCTTACGCCGGCATCGGCCTTGGCACTCAAACGTTGGCCGTCGATCAGGATGGGAAGAGCAATGCCGCACATACCCACCCAGTCGAGGGGCAAGGCTTGGCGAGAAGCCTGCGCGGCGATATCGGGTAGAGTCAGCGCATTCATGAGCAGGTCCATCGTTGGAGATAATCCGACATGTTATAGTATAACAATTAGATCGACGATGATTTTTCTACGACCGCTCTAGCACCCGCTGATACGGCTGCAGGTGAACTTGGCGCTGGAGCCTCCGGAACTGGAGAACCGGTTGATCGTGGTCCAGCCCACACGCCGTGTGTAGCCGACCCACGCCTCACCGTCTGAGGCCAGACCGGTAAAGAACGTCAATTGGCCGTAGCGGCTATTGGTCTGCGCCCAGTAACGCTTGCCGATCACCTCGAATCCGCGCAAATACGTGGTGTTGCCCGCGGTTGCGACACTGTAGGCATTGCCCTGGGCATCGACACAGGCCAGCAGGGTGGCGCTGCGGGTGCACGTGGCCAGGGGGCTGGCTACTTGGGCGCCGGCCTGGGTCGCTACCAGCAGCAACACACCGCATAACAGGGATTTCATCGCGTTTCTCGGGGCCTGGAGGCGTTCAAGGATTGCGCCCTTCGTCGTGACGGGCAAGAGGGGATTAGCTTATTTGCATTGTTATACTATAACATCAAAATACAGCCTGACCCGTGAACCGACCTGATGACTGAACAAGACCTGCTCGCTCAACCACCTGCTGATTATATGAATGAGGCCCAGCAGGCCTTTTTCCGCGAGCTGTTGTTGGCTCAGCGCTATGACCTGCAAGCGCGCATCGAAGCCGAGTTCATCGTGCTGCGCGAGCAGGAGCCCCATAGCGATCCCGCCGATGTCGGCAGCGCCGAAGAACAGCGCCAATGGCAACTGCGTCTGCTGGAGCGGGAAAAGAAGCTGCTGGACAAGATCGACGAGGCCCTTGAGCACCTCGCCCGTGGTGAGTACGGCTGGTGCCGTGAGACAGGCGAGCCGATTGGCCTCAAGCGTCTGTTGCTGCGGCCCACGGCCACCCTGTGTATTGAAGCCAAAGAACGTGAAGAGCTGCGCGAACGCCATCAACGGGCGATTTGACCGGCCAACCTGATGAGGAACACCCGATGACCGACCGTCTACCCGTAACCGTGCTGTCCGGCTTTCTCGGCGCCGGTAAAAGCACGCTGCTCAATTACGTCCTGCGCAACCGCGAAAACCTGCGAGTGGCGGTGATCGTCAACGATATGAGCGAAATCAACATTGATGGCGCTGCGGTACAGCGCGACGTCAGCCTCAATCGCGCCGAAGAAAAACTGGTGGAAATGAGCAACGGCTGCATCTGCTGCACTTTGCGCGAAGACTTGCTCGTTGAGGTCGGAAAGCTCGCCAGGGAGGGTCGGTTCGACTACCTGCTGATCGAATCCACTGGCATTTCCGAACCGCTGCCCGTGGCAGAAACCTTCACCTTTCGCGATGAAAACGGTCAGAGCCTGGCCGACATTGCGCGTCTGGACACCATGGTCACCGTGGTCGACGGCATGAACTTCCTGCTCGACTACCAAGCCGCCGAAAGCCTGGCGTCACGGGGCGAAACCCTGGGTGAAGATGATGAACGTTCCATCACCGACCTGTTGATCGAGCAGATCGAGTTTGCCGACGTCATCCTTATCAGCAAGATCGACCTGATCAGCAGCCACGAACGTGAAGAACTGGTGGCCATCCTTGAACGCCTGAATGCCCAGGCGCGCATCATTCCCATGGTCATGGGCGAAGTGCCGCTGGCCGAGATCCTCAATACCGGGCGTTTTGACTTCGAGCGCGCGGCCCAGGCGCCGGGCTGGTTGCAGGAACTGCGCGGCGAACATGTGCCGGAGACTGAAGAATACGGCATCGCCTCCACGGCCTATCGGGCGCGCCGGCCATTCCATCCCCAGCGTTTTTTCGACTTTATCGACCGCCCGTGGGTCAACGGCAGGCTGCTGCGCTCCAAGGGATTTTTCTGGCTGGCCAGCAAACATCGCGACGCCGGCAGTTGGTCCCAGGCCGGTGGCTTGATGCGCCATGGTTTTGCTGGTCGCTGGTGGCGCTTTGTGCCCAAGAGCCAATGGCCCGAGGACCAGCAAAGCGTCGCGGCGATCATGGAGAACTGGCAACCGAGCACCGGCGATTGCCGCCAGGAACTGGTGTTTATCGGGCAGAACATCGACTTCGTGCGCCTGCGCGCGGAGTTGGACGCGTGCCTGCTGACCGACGATGAAATGGCCCAGGGCGTCGAAGGTTGGCGCCTGCTGGTCGATCCTTTTGGCCCTTGGTATGAGGAGGCAGCCGCCTGATGTTGGCCCCTGTGATTCAACTGCGCCCGGTGATTCGCCAGACCCGTGGTGAAACCCCGTTGGCGCTCGCCGATATCCTCGATAACGGGGTGAACCTGGCGCTGTGGCAGCGCCAGTTGCCGCTGCATATCGCCGAGTTTGGTGCGTTGCTGGTCTCGCTGAACGAGCCGCTGGCAGAATCGCTGGTGGTTGAGTTGGACAGTGAAGATGCTGAGCCCAACTTGCAGGGCTTGGCCGCAGGTTGTCGTGACCTTGAAGGCTACGACGGGTTTATCGCCGATGTGGCATGGCTGGTCAGCGCCTTTGCCTGCCTGCTGGGCGCCAAGCGTATTGGCGTGCGGTTAAGGCTGTTGGACAAGGCCATGTGCCCGCGTTTTCACGTCGATCATGTGCCCGTGCGCTTGATCACCACCTATGCCGGTATCGGCAGCCAATGGTTGCGCGAAGGGGTGATGGACCGACGTCAGTTGAGTCAGGCGGACGCGGAGCCCACCGAGCGCATCGAACAGATCCACTGCGGTGAAGTCGCCCTGCTCAAAGGCGAAAAGTGGCGTGGCAATGAAGGCTACGGCTTGATTCATCGTTCGCCGGCGCTGGCCGCCAATGAACGACGGCTGATTCTGACGCTGGATTGGCTGGCATAACCGGGTAGGATCAATCGTCTCTACACGGCCTGAATAATGTCCACGATGCTGCAGAATATTCCCACGCATGTGATTGCCGGCCCCTTGGGGGCTGGCAAGACCAGCTTGATCAAGCACCTGTTCACCCAGCGCCCGGCCAATGAGCGTTGGGCGGTGTTGATCAATGAGTTCGGGCAGATTGGCCTGGATGCTGCGCTGCTGACCCTGGATGACGACGGTATTGCCATCGGCGAAGTGGCCGGTGGCTGTTTGTGCTGTGTGAATGGTGCGCCATTCCAGATAGGGCTAGGTCGCCTGCTGCGTAAGGCCAAGCCGGACCGCCTGTTTATCGAACCCTCAGGGTTGGGGCACCCGGCGCAATTGCTGGCGCAGTTGCGCCAGGCGCCCTGGCAAACCGTGCTGGCCGTCCAGCCTTGTGTGCTGGTCCTGGATGCCCAGGCACTGGCGGCAGGCAGACCGTTGCCCGACGCGCAACGCGAGGCATTGGCCAGTGCCGGGTTGCTGGTGCTGAACAAGGAAGAAGGGCTGGATGCCGCGCAACGCAGCGTTATCGAAAACACATTACCAGCCTGCGAGGTTTACTGGACTCGACAGGCGCAACTGCCATTGGTCCGCCTGCCAGGGTTCGGCGCACAGGCCGGATCGCCTGTGGATAACTTTGAAGTGCCCAAGGGGTTGACGCAAATCCCGGCAATCTGGAGCGATCCGTGCGTGCCGATTTGCCTGCACCAGGCGCAGGAAGGCGGCTGGAGCATCGGTTGGCGCTGGCACCCGAGCCAGCAGTTCGATCCCGCGTTGCTGCGGCAATGGTTGCAGGGCCTGGACTGGCGCCGTGCCAAATTGGTTATCCACAGCTCCGATGGTTGGGTTTCGGCCAACGCTGTGGATAACACCATGCTCACTTGGCAGCCCAGCGAATGGCGCCGGGACTCACGCATCGAGCTGATCTTCAGCGAAGAGAAGGACGTGGCAGAACTGCAAAAGGCCCTGGCCGCTTGCCGTCAGTGACGGCTCTTGCCGTGCTCCTGACGCCACTGGCTCAGTTCAATCACTTCGGCGCTGGGCGGCGGAGTCTTTATTTCAAACGGGTAGGGCGCCAGTTCGATCTGCGCACTGTGGGCCCCAAACTGGGTGATGGTGCCAGGGTGGCGGGCCTCACCGGTCACGGTGAACTCAAAGTTGTAGACCCGCGCCAAACGCCGGCGGCCGCTGGCGTCCTTGACGAAGCCGATGCGTTTCAAGGCCACGGCGCCGTCGAGCAATTCGATGTCGAGCTTGGCGCAATGCTGTTTGACCCTCTCCAGCGCACGCTCGCGCAAGCCGTGGTTGTGCCACACCCAGGCGGCAGCCGCCGCCACTAGCATCAGCACAAAGATATTTCCCAGGGTCAGCATGCGATTTGCTCCAACAAAGTAAGGCCAGCTTAACTGTGTCTCCGGTCTGTCGTACAGGATGCTTTTAGTCGCATACTGCGCGGCCAGAATTCAACGGTTTTACGGAAGTTTCCTGCATGAAACGCACACCTCATCTGCTTGCGATCCAGTCCCATGTGGTCTTCGGCCATGCCGGCAACAGCGCCGCCGTATTTCCCATGCAGCGAGTGGGGGTGAATGTCTGGCCGCTCAACACCGTGCAGTTCTCCAACCATACCCAGTATGGCCACTGGGCGGGAGAAGTGTTGGCGCCGCAGCAAATTCCGGCGCTGGTGGAGGGGATTGCGGCGATTGGCGAACTGGGCAACTGCGATGCGGTGCTGTCCGGCTACCTGGGCAGCGCCGCCCAGGGGCGGGCGATCCTGAGCGGTGTGGCGCGGATCAAGGCGATCAACCCCAGGGCCCTGTACCTGTGCGACCCAGTGATGGGCCATCCGGAAAAAGGCTGCATCGTACCCCAGGAAGTCAGTGATTTTTTGCTGGACGAAGCGGTGGCCATGGCCGACTTTCTGTGCCCCAACCAACTGGAGCTGGACAGCTTTTGCGGGCGTAAACCGCAGTCGCTGTTCGATTGCCTGGGTATGGCGCGTGCCCTGCTGGCGCGTGGGCCCAAAGCGGTGCTGGTCAAGCACCTGGACTACCCCGGCAAGCTGGCGGACGGTTTCGAGATGCTGCTGGTGACGGCCGAAGGCAGCTGGCACCTGCGCCGGCCGCTGCTGGCATTTGCGCGCCAGCCGGTGGGGGTTGGCGACCTGACATCGGGCCTGTTCCTGGCGCGGGTGCTGCTGGGCGACAGCCTGCTGGCCGCGTTCGAGTTCACGGCGTCGGCTGTGCATGAAGTGCTGCTAGAAACCCAGGCATGCGCCAGTTACGAGTTGGAATTGGTGCGGGCCCAGGACCGCATCGCCCATCCGCGCGTGCGCTTTGAAGCCACGCCGATCAGTCTGTAACACCCAAAATCCCCCTGTAGGAACTGGCAAGCCAGCCCCTACAGGGGGATTGTGTTTTACAGCGCGTCGGCTTTGATTTCCTGGTAGCGCTTCTCCAGCTCCTGGCGAATCTGCCGGCGCTGTTTGCCCTGGATAAACCGGCGCTTGTCTTCACTGTTCTGTGGCTGCAACGCTGGCACGGCGGCCGGTTTACGGGCGTCGTCGACGGCAACCATGGTGAAGAAGCAACTGTTGGTATGGCGCACCGAGCGCTCGCGGATGTTCTCGGTGACCACCTTGATCCCCACTTCCATCGACGTGTTGCCGGTGTAGTTGACCGAAGCCAAAAATGTCACCAGTTCGCCCACATGGATCGGCTCACGAAAAATCACCTGGTCCACCGACAGTGTGACGACATAGCGGCCGGCATAACGGCTGGCGCAGGCGTAGGCCACTTCGTCGAGGTACTTGAGCAGGGTACCGCCGTGGACATTGCCTGAGAAATTGGCCATGTCAGGGGTCATCAATACCGTCATCGACAGCTGGGCGTTTCCGGGTTCCATAGCACACTCACGGTTGTAGGCATTGGTTGGGGGGGGCACCTCTGCGGATGCTCGAATCATTACAGCGCCATCCCTAACGGGACGCCGGGACGGGGCTTGCCGTCACGCCCAGGGCGATCTGTTTCCATATATTGCACCGGCTTTCTGCCGCAAGTCGCGGTGTTACCCTTGAAAAGCCCATTTCAAGGGCATTTCTTACGAATAAGGCAGACTTTTCCTTCCGCATATTGCGCGCCGTTGTGGCGGCTGCCTGGAATTCGGGACAGTGCCAGTACCCTCAAGGAGCCCCTCGCCATGCACGCCATCAGTTTTATCCAGGACTTGGCCGTGATCATGCTCGTGGCAGGGGTGGTGACCATCCTGTTCCATCGCTTCAAGCAGCCGGTCGTCCTGGGGTACATCGTCGCCGGCTTTATCATCGGCCCGCACACCCCGCCTTTCGGCCTGATCCACGACGAAGACACCATCAAGACCCTGGCCGAGCTGGGGGTGATTTTCCTGATGTTCTGCCTGGGCCTGGAGTTCAGCCTACGCAAGCTGTTCAAGGTCGGCGCCACGGCGTTTATCGCGGCCTTCCTGGAAATCATCCTGATGATCTGGATTGGCTATGAAATTGGCCAATGGTTCGACTGGAACACCATGGATTCACTGTTCCTCGGTGCGATCCTGGCGATTTCCTCGACCACCATCATCGTCAAGGCGCTCAACGACCTGAAGATGAAAAACCAGCGCTTTGCCCAACTGATCTTTGGCGTGCTGATTGTCGAGGACATCCTGGGCATCGGCATCATCGCCTTGTTATCGAGCATCGCCGTCAGCGGCACGGTCAGCTCCGGCGAGGTATTTTCCACGGTCGGCAAGCTCTCACTGTTCATGATCGTGGCCCTGGTGATTGGCATTTTGCTGGTGCCACGCCTGCTGGCCTACGTGGCCAAGTTTGAAAGCAACGAGATGCTGCTGATCACCGTCCTGGGCCTGTGTTTTGGCTTCTGCCTGCTGGTGGTCAAGCTGGAGTACAGCATGGTGCTGGGCGCCTTCCTGATCGGTGCGATCATGGCCGAGTCCCGGCAGTTGCTGAAAATAGAACGCCTGATCGAGCCGGTTCGCGACATGTTCAGTGCCATCTTCTTCGTTGCCATTGGCTTGATGATCGACCCGCAGATCTTGCTGCAATACGCGTGGCCGATTGCGGTGATTACTGTGGCCGTGGTGCTGGGCAAGATGCTGTCCTGTGGCCTTGGCGCGTTTATCGCCGGTAATGACGGCCGCACCTCGTTGCGGGTGGGCATGGGCCTGTCACAGATCGGCGAATTTTCTTTCATCATTGCGGCGCTGGGGATGACCTTGCAGGTCACCAGCGACTTTCTCTACCCGGTGGCGGTGGCCGTTTCCGCCATCACTACGTTGCTCACGCCATACCTTATTCGTGGCGCCGACCCATTGTCCTTGAAGATCGCGGCTGTGATGCCACAGCGTCTGAGCCGGGTGTTTGGCATGTATGGCGAATGGCTGCGCAGCATTTCGCCCCAGGGCGAAGGCGCGATGCTGGCGTCGATGATCCGCAAGATCATCTTGCAGGTAGGGGTAAACCTGGCGCTGGTGGTGGCGATCTTCTTTACCGGCAGCTTTTTCGCCGCGCGCATTGGAGGGTATCTGGAAGGCTGGATCAGTGATCCGAGCTGGCAGAAGGCATTGATCTGGGGTGGTGCGTTGCTACTGTCGCTGCCGTTTCTGATTGCCGCATATCGCAAGCTCAAGGCGCTGTCGATGCTGCTGGCGGAGATGAGCGTGAAGCCGGAAATGGCTGGGCGCCATACCCAACGTGTACGGCGGGTGATTGCCGAACTGATCCCGATTCTCTCGCTGCTGGTGATCTTCCTGCTATTGGCGGCCTTGTCGGCCAGTATTTTGCCGACCAACAAGTTGCTGGTATTGATTGCGGTGGTGACGGCCGCAGTGGCTGCCGTGCTCTGGCGCTGGTTCATCCGCATCCATACGCGCATGCAAGTGGCCTTGCTGGAAACCCTGGATAATCACAAGGACACGCCGGAGCATTGAGCGTATGTGGCGAGGGGGCTTTGCACACCGCCCCCTTGTCACTGGTTTTGGCTCAGCTTTCCAGCCACACGTCCCGCGCCCAGTGCCACACCGATTCCCATGACTCTTCGGTTACCAGTTCTTCTTCGCCGGACCACAAGACCACCGTGCCGTCTTCTTCGACGCAGTAGTAGTCGTCGCCATCCTGGCAAATCGGGATCAGTTCGCGAGGCACGCCGATATCCCAGGCATTGGCGGCGACTTCCGGCAGGTAAGTGTGGGACTGGGGGTCGGTGATGGTCACCGGTTCCAGGCTGCCATACACCACATCGCTGACGGTCAGCAGGAATTCCTTGAACACAAACGGGATGTTGATAAACAGCTGTTCTTCGACTTCCACCAACTGGTCTTCGTCGGGCAGTTCCAGAGGAACCGGTACCGGTTCGTTGGCTTCACGCAATTGTTCGATAACTTCTTCCACGGCCGGGATCCTCATGCTAAATGGCGCGGTTTATAGGGGCGTTTTATACAGTAGCTCGCTATAAGTGCAACCGCGAAATAGAAACCCCGGGGTTATTGGTTAAAACTGCTTTTCCAGCTTTAGGCTGATGCTGTTTTTATCGTAGGAATAAAGCCAGTCGACATTGCTGACGACCTTGTTGTACTTGACCGTCAGACTGGGCACCACATCCATCACCGCCAGGCGTGGGGCGCGCAGGATAAAGGTGTAGCCCTGTTCATCGTCGTTGCGTCGCTCATCGACAATGGCGCTGTAGGCATCGTATTGGCGCTGGCGGTATGAGGCGAACAGCACAGCGCTGACGCCCACCTCGAAATCCTTGGCGACGCCCAGTCGCACACCTTTTTGCAGGTAAGCCTGGGTGCTGTCCCGGGCGTTGCGCTGGCTCAGGTCCACGCCGCCGAACAACGTCCAGCGCTGGGGCAGGGCCTGCCACAGAGTGGCGTAGAAAGAACTGATGCCGCCGTCGAGGTTGCTATTGATTTCGTGTTTGTAGGCCATGTCCTTGTATTCGCCTTCCAGCTTGAACATCCGCGTGGCTGACAGCGTGTGAATCCATTCGCCGCGCAGCCCCCAGGCGCTGTACATGGCGTTGTCGGCGATGGTGTTGAATTCATAGGATGGCCCGAGGGCGTACTGGTTTTTCGCATCGTGATAGCTGTAGCCGGCGCTGTTGATAATTGTGCTTTCGTTGTACTTGCTCTCCTTTTCATACGCCTGGCCGTACAACAGCGAGCGCATGAACACCCCGTGATGGCCGCTAAGGGCGATGCGCTTGTTGAGCGTTGCCTCGTAATCGGTGCCGTGGGCAGACACAGCCTTGGGCAGCGAGCGTTGGACCAGAATGGTTTCTTCGGCAGTGACATAGCGATACGTCACTGTGCTTTCGGGGGACTGGTTGAGATTTTTGCCCCAGGTCGGGCCGATGGCGAAGGAGCCTTGCCAGTCTTCACGGTGATCCAGGGCCTGCTTGAAACTGTCGACGGTCTTGCCCAGGCCCATGGCCTGCGCGTCGGAGGGGCTGAGGCCACTACTGATCTGCTGGAATACGGCGTTGGACTCGCCATCCTTGCGGTTTTCGAACAGCACCCGCGCCAGCTCCAGGCGGCCCGGCAGGAAGTCGGACTGTATCGCCAGCAATTCGTGGTAATAATCTTCGGCTTGCTCCAGGTCGCCATCGGCGCGGGCCAGGCCACCCTTGGCATAGGCGGTGAGCATCGGGTCGTGGCCGGGCAGGGCGGTGTAGCGCTTGAGGTAGTCCCTGGCTTGGGACCAGTTATGGCGCGAGATCGACACATACACTGCACGGCCCAACTCATCCAGGGTGTTGCCCACGGTGTAGTCCTGACCGTCGATGTTCAAGAGTGGCGCGGCGACGTCGCTGGGCATTTCATCCTTGAGCAACTCGCGCTCTTGCTCATTGGCGCGGTACTCGATGGTCTGGTTTAGGCGCAGGCTGGTGTCCTGGTCGGCAGCAAATACCGTAGGGGTTATGGACAGCAGTAGGAAAAAGGGCAAAACGTGGAGCGTGAGGGATCGCTTGCAGTAGGGCTGGGGCATTACCGGGCTCTCGGGATCGCTTCAAAACGCCCAAAGCAAGTGCCTGGGGGCAGGCACTTGCTTAGGTGGTGCTACAACAGGTTCAACCGGCGATTACTTGGCGACACCACCGAAGGCGGTGTCGTAGTTGCGATCGGAGAACTTGGCGATACCGGCCAGCGACGCGGTGGAGCCTGCGCCGAAGAAGCTGCCTTGGGTGGTGCCGGTTGACAGGCTTGCGTTACTCACGGCGTCACGCGCTCGTGCAGTACCGGCGAAGCTGGCATCGGCAGTGTTGATGTTGGCCGACAACTGGACTTTCAGGGCGCTGTTGCTCAACGAGCCGGTCAGGGTTGGTGCCGCTGTACCGAAGGAAGCGGTCAGGTCGCCGGACAGTACGTTAGCGCCGGAGTAATTGTTAATGCCCTGTACCGCATAGGTCACGTTGGCAGTTGGCAGTACGCGGCCAGTGGTGTCGCCGGAGTAGTACACAACACGGGTTGGGTCATTGTTGGCGCCGGTTTGCGACCACTCGCCGTAGTACACCTGTTGGTTGGCGACTTGTTTGAAGTCAAAGTTGCCCAGTGTGGAGTGGGAAGCCGGCATCATCGCGGTAGTAATGGTGGATACACCATTTGCGTCGTTGGCAGCCATGCCTTTCAAGCCGCTGAAGGCAACTTTTGTACCGTTGTAAAACGCTTTTACGCCAATGGCAGGCTGACCCGCCGAGCCAGGGTGGTTCGT
This sequence comes from Pseudomonas sp. WS 5411, assembly GCF_012985595.1. Classification (NCBI taxonomy): domain Bacteria; kingdom Pseudomonadati; phylum Pseudomonadota; class Gammaproteobacteria; order Pseudomonadales; family Pseudomonadaceae; genus Pseudomonas; species Pseudomonas sp. WS 5411. Next base: position 29,151 of record NZ_JAARMC010000007.1, on the reverse strand, counting down.
AGAGCCGGTGCCACTGGAACCGTCAACAACGATGGTGCCATCGTAACTTTGACCAGAAGAAGTGGCTGCTTGAGCAACGCCAGCCAGACCCAGAAGTGCCACTGCCAATACTGTGTGTTTGAAAGATTTCATTTCATCATCCATTGAGTGATTTAAATTAAGTCAACACGTCAAGCATTTGCCGATTGCTTCTTTAGCCTCCCATGTCACACCTCGCAAGTTGGAACGTAGTGATAAAATGATTTCAATAGAAACTTATGTTCATTTAACAACCCCGCCGAAAGCGGTGTCGTAATCACGATTCGTAAATTTGGCGATACCGGCCAGCGATGCATTGGTGCCGGCACCGAAGAAGCTCCCCTTGGTGATGTATACGTTGGACATTTAATTCAGGCGTTACTGTCTCTGGTTTGCTGAGCCTTGAAATTTAAAAAGTGGTAGTAAATGCAAGTTTTAATGTGCGGCCGGGTGCGGGCATGGCCGAACGCGTCATCGGGTCGATATAGTAGAGGTTGCTCAAGTTAGTGCCCGTCAGCTCGATGGAGGCATCATCGGTCAACTTGTAGTTTACATAAGCATCATAAGTGACGATTTTGTCCCATGACATGGGCGTGTTGATGTAGTAACTGACCATGGCGCTGTTTGGGTAATTGCTGTTGAACTTGCTCTCGTGCTGACGGTAATAAATCGCGCGGCCACCGATCTCTAGTTTACGGTCGAGGAAACGTGCACCCAATCCAAGGTTGGCTGACCACTCGGGCTGAGACATGCTCACCAAGTAACCGCCCACAAAGCCATCATCCACGCAGTCAGGGGTACTGCCATCGGTGCTGATGGATAGGGCTGAATCTTCATCACAGACTTTATTTTTCAGGACATGGGCGAGGCTGAAATCGGTGAAAAAGCGCCCGCTATCGTAGCGACCTTGAAACTCCACGCCGGAGGTCATCTGTTTTTCCAGGTTACTGAAGCGCAGTTGGGGGCTGCGTTCAATCACGTTCTTCGTGGTGTTGTTGTAATAGGTCAATTTGACGTCGGCGCTCTCACTACCACCCCACCCGGCAAGGTTATGAATGTAAGCGACTTCGTAGTTATAGGCGTGCTCCGGCTCAAGTCCCCAAGGGTTTGTAGACGACGAGAATCCTATGGTGCTTTCAAACATGCTTGGGTAGCGGATGGCTTCACTGTAGCGAAGATAAACTCGACCATTTTCCGAGGTGTAAAAGGTCACTGATAAATTTGGCACCCAGCCGCTGTCTTTCTGATGTTTGGCACTGATATCTTTTTGCTCGGTAATATAATTGTCGTCTGCCGTGCACTGAATAATATTTTCCCCAGCGTTCACACCATTAATACACGGATTGTTATCGCGTGAATAACGACCTTTTCCATCATGTGCCCAGTTAACAAGGTGTTTGGTATCTTGAATACGCTTCGTATCTCGTTTGATCCGTTCTACATCCTCTAAACGCTCTTCATCCGTCATACCGAAGCCATCCCAAAACTGGCTCTCGTACGCTATTTTTTCATCAATCAATACTTTCAATTCGTGGTCTGTCAGCGTTTTTTGAGTGACGTAAGACACTCGCCGACCGGTTGGTACGTCTTGCGTTATTGTCCCTGTCTTGTCTTGGTCGCCTTTGAGATAGTCATCAAATGCCCAATACGATGAATAACGCATCCCGGCGTTGAATCGGGCAAATGTGACGGGTCTCCAATCGAAGTTGAAGTTGTACTCTTTTTCCACCCGGCGTCCGGCGCGGGGATACATGCGCAATGTGTCGCCGATGATGGGGTCTTGATAGTTATCGTTCGAGCCCAGCTTTTCATGTTGGTAGCTGCCGCCGAGGGTCAGGTCGAGGCTGTCGAGCAGCTTGAGTTTGTTGCTTGCAGTCAAACCGACGCGGTCATGCTGGGCATTGGCTACGGCCGTGTTCCGGTACACTCGATCATCTTCGGTGGTCTGATTGGGTACACCGCCGCTGCTGTAAGTATCGCTGCGGGTATTGGTTGCCCAGAGGTTGGAATAGAAGTCCACCCATGGGTTGCCCTCAGGCTTGAGATTGTATTCCAGGTTGTAGGCTTTGCTTTGTACATGACTCAAGGGCCACTGCGGTACGCCGTAAGTGGCTGCGTCATAGAGGTCCTGGGGCCTGAAGAACGAGATGCGCGATGGCATGATTTCGCCATATAGCGCATCCGTATCGCGGTAGCCGAACTCCAGGGATTGGCCTTCATCGATCTTGAGTTTGGCCTTGCCCAGCCAGGACTCCATCTTGCTGGAAGTGTTGGGTACCTCATCGCCCGGCTTGTAGATATTTGCCAGGTTGGGGATGTAGTCAAATTGGCCGTTGATCTGTTTACCGGTGGAGTAAAAGTCGGTCTTGTTCTTGCCTGCGTAGTGGTTGCCCTTTTCCCGGAAGGCGTAGGCCGCCAACAGTTCGAATTTCTCCTGACGTGTGCCCAAGGCTAAACGATAGGCAGAATCATCGCTGGACAGGAGTTTGTTGTTACTGCTCGTGCGCGGATGTTTGTACAGCGAAGGATCGTAGTAAGAGTGGAGGGGAATGTGCTGATAGTCGGGACTGCGCGTCTGCCCGGTCAGCAGCGTCGGCAGCTTGGGCGACACCGAATTGTTGCTGCCTTCGATCTTGAGTTCGCCACCGAACGCCTGGTCTTCCTTGAGTATGTCGTCGACGTTCAGGGTGCTGGCTACCACTGCCCCCCCGACGCCGCTGTAGACGTTACGCTCCAGGTTCGGGCCCTTGAGCACCTTGATGCTGCCGATCAAGTTGGGGTCGATGTAATTACGGTTGTTGGCGCCCATGTAGCCGCGATAAGCGGTGATTGCCTGCTCGGTGCCGTCGATGGTCACCGGCACGCGGCCGGGGCCCTGGATGCCGCGGATGTTTGGGTCCAGTGCGCCGCTGTTGCGCGAGTCGCCGCTGTACACGTTGAGCATGCCCTTGAACATATCGGCGGGGGCCGCGCCTTTGTAGCGTTCGATCTGCTCCTTGCCGGCATACACCGAGGAGATGTCCTGGTCGTAGATATCGTTGTAGCCCTTCTCGTCCCGGGACTGCTTGCCTTCCATGCCCATGATGTACGTCGGATGCAGGTCGCCGGCCTGGATGCCCGCCGAGTTCGGCATCGATTGCACTTGGATGATCGGGCGTTCGGCAGAGCCGGTGAGGCTGTAGCTGACCCCTTGGTTGGCCAGCAGCGTTTGCAGTGCGGCATCCAGGGAGAGGCGACCCTTGACTGGGTTACCGTAGCTTTTGGTGAGGTCGTTACTGCCCAGGTAGAGCTCGACACCGGCTTGACGCGCCAACAGCACCAAGGCTTCGTCCAGCGCCAGGGTGGGTACGTTGAACGTGTATAGGTCAGTGGCCGGGGCGTGGTTTGCACTGGCGGCTGGTGCCGCCAGCACCGCGCTGATGGTCGCGGCATCGGCGACCAGCGCAATGACGGCCAACTGGATCCCCAGGCTCAGCCGGGTACGTTTTGTTCCCTGGCGTTTTTTGTTGTTCTCTTGCGTCTGCAAAACCGGCCTCACTAAAGTAAATAAGATTTATTCACATGTAGTAGAAACGGCCCAGCTGCAAAAACGCGATAGATCGTTATGATCTATGTATGTAGTTTTTTATCCGATTTAGAAACTTACGCTGCCTGAGGTTACTCAGTAGATCAGCGTCAGCCCTGGCAGGTCGACCATGCGCCCGTGGACTTGCGCCACCAGGTGTTCAAGCGCGTCGTCCAGGTTATCCAGGCGCATCACCGCGCTGACCCGGGCGTTGCGCAGCGCCTCGCCCTTGACCAGCACCAGCCCGGGTCGGTAACGGTTGATGCGGGCGGCGACATCGGCAAGGGACTCGCGCTGGAATACCAGCCGGCCTTCCTGCCAACTGGCCAGTTCCTCGGGGTTGGTGTTCAGCGGCACCAGGCCCGTTTTGGGGCTGAAGCGCAGGCTGTTACCCTGCTCCAGCAGCGCGGAGCCGGTGGCCTCATCGCGCCCGTGCGGGGTCAGGTTGACCTCGACCCGGTGTTGCAGCACACCCACCCAGCCTTCGCGATCCTTGCCCACACCGACCAGATAACGCGTGCCTCGCGCGGTGATATCGGCCCCGGGCGCTTGTACGGTGAAGGGCCGCCGCTCCTGTTCATTCATTGGCGCAGGGGTGAAGACCGCCTCGCCCTGGCTCAGGCGCACCCGCCGGGTCTGATCGTCGTAGACCAGGCTCAGGATACTGTGGCTACCCAATTCCACCTGGCTGCCATCGGCCAGGGTGATCTGGCGCACTTCGCCAAAACCGGTGTGATAGTCGCTGTTCAGGGCTTGTAGCCAGAAGGGTGGGGCCAGCAGCATCCAGCAGCCCAACACCAGTGCAGCCACGGCGCTGCCGCCGACCACCGGCATGCGCAACCAGGCAGACCGCGGCGGGCGCTGGGGTTTTACATAACCGGGGCGTTGCTTGAGCTGGGCGGTAGCCTGCCATGCACGATTGGCGCGCTCGGCGGCGGCGGCGTGCAACGGGTCGGCGGCCAGCCAGCGCTGAAAAGCCTCGAGTTCACGTGCCGAAAGCTGTCCTTGGCGATGGCGCATCACCCAGTCGGCAGCTTTGCGCTCTACCGGGTCGATAGTCTGTGGGGAGGCGTTCACGGTTCGGTCTATTTACCTTTTGGCTCTTTGTCGTACACAAGGCTCAGCCCTCTTGGCCCGGCTCAAGCGCCCGGCCAATCCTGGCCAGGGCCATGGCCATGTGTTTTTGTACAGAGCTTGTGGATATCCGTAAATAGCGCGCGGTCTCTTTGTGCGTCATGCCCTCCACCCGGCACAGCATGAACACATCGCGGGTGCGCGGTGGCATGCGCTCCAGCAGGCTTTCCAGGTGCTCCAGTTCCAACGCGCCGAGGGCCTGTTCTTCAGGGCAACTGGTTTCGTCGACCAGGGTGGCGAAGAAGGCGCTGGGGTCGTTGTCGTAACGCTTTTCACCATAGCGGCGGTGATGGTCGATCATCAGGTTGTGCGCTACCCGAAACAGATAGGACGGCGCGCACAGCACGCGCTCCAGGCTCTCCAACTGGGCGATGCGCAGGAAAGTGTCCTGCACCAGGTCCGAGGCCAGGCTTGGGGAGCACTTTTTGCGCAACAGATAGCGATGCAACGCGGGTGCATGTTGAGTGAACAGTTTTTCCAGCACGGCGGCACTTTCCTATGCTCGGGCAGAACCGGGGAGGGTGAGTATAATGAGAGTCGTTCTCATTAATCCAGCAAAACCCCATGCCGACTTTTCCACAGGCAAAAAAACACCCCGGCTGTGCAGGCTTCTTAAAGCACTGCACAAGACCGGGGTGTTCGTTACAGCAGGCTGTAGGCCTTTGCGGATCAGCCGTTCTGGCGGATACCGGCTACCAGCCAAGGCTGGTTTTCGCCCTGGGGACGTTCCATGTTCCAGCTTTCGCTGAACACTTCGCCCTGGTCGAAGCGCGAGGTCTTCGACACACCGCTGAAGGTCAGGGTGGCGATGGTCTTGTCGGCGCGGTCATCCACCCCTTCCAGTTGTACGCGCAGGTCGTCGATATAGGTCGACTGGAAAGCGTCGCCCAACTCGGCACGTTCGCGCTTGAGGAACTCCAGCAGTTGCGGGGTCACGAACTCGGCGATCTTGTCCATTTCGTTGGCGTCCCAGTGTTGCTGCAGGGACTGGAAGTGGTTGCGGGCCGCTTCGACGAAACGCTCTTCGTTGAACCAGGCTGGTGCATTGATCACCGGACGGGCGGCAGCAGCCGGTGCCGCCGAGCCGCCGAAGATCGAACCCATGGCAGGCTTTTGCTCGAACACTTCACGCTGCATCGGCGCGCCGGCTGGAGCCAGGTGCTCCTGCTGCTTGCGGCGACGGGCGGCGATAAAGCGGAAGATCACAAAGGCGATGACGGCCATGATCAGGATGTCGAAGATCTGCATGCCCTGGAAGCCGCCGCCCATGAACATGGAAGCGAGCAGGCCACCGGCAGCGATACCGGCCAGAGGGCCCAACCAGCGCGAAGCACCGCCGGCCTTGGCAGCAGCGCCTGCGGCACCGGCTGCACCTGCGGTGGCAGCCGCTCCGCCCATGCCGCCAGCGGCTGGGGCCATTTGGCTGGTCTGGTGGCTCGGCGCTGCGCCGGAGCTTTTACCGCCACCGAAGCGTTTGGCGTTGGCGTCGAGGCTCATCGTCAGGCCGATGCACAACGCCATGGCGATGCTAAGAAAACGTTTCATAAAGGGAATTCCCATTTGTGGATTGCACGCGCGCCATGTTGCACAGGTGTAGAGGCAGTGGCTAGCGGCATAATGTTTCGGGCTTTTGCGTAAGACCTATTCGGAATGGTCTGTAGGACTAATTACAGATATTGGCCCGTACGTGTGAAAAACAAGGGCAAGGCGACCCATTACACTGAGGTAGAGCGTCCGGGCGTTCCCACGCAGAGCGTGGGAACGCTCAGTCAGACCGCTTCGAGCTTGGCGTAACCCATCATCAGCCACTTGCTGCCTTCGGCGAAGTTCACCTGCACTCGGGCCTGGGCCCCGGCGCCTTCGAAGTTGAGGATCACCCCTTCGCCAAAGATCGCATGCCTGACCTGCTGGCCAAGGCTGAACGGGGTCTCGGGAATTTCCGAACCGGCAAACATGCTGCTGGAGTTCTGCTGCTGGCCGCCGCCAAACGGCCGGCTGACGCTATTGGACAAGCGCACTTCCTGAATCAGCCCTTTCGGCACTTCCCGTACGAAACGCGAGACCTTGTTGTAGGTTTCGCTGCCATACAGGCGCCGTGTCTCGGCGTAGGTCATCACCAGGTTCTGCATCGCCCGGGTAATACCCACGTAGGCCAGGCGGCGCTCTTCCTCAAGGCGGCCGGGCTCTTCCAGGCTCATCTTGTGCGGGAACAGGCCTTCTTCCATGCCCACCAGGAACACGTAGGGGAATTCCAGGCCCTTGGCACTGTGCAGGGTCATCAACTGCACGCTGTCTTCGTGCTCGTCGGCCTGGGTATCGCCCGCTTCCAGGGAGGCATGGCCGAGGAACGCCGCCAATGGCGACAGGTCGGCATCTTCCTCACTGTTCTCGAACGCGCGGGCGGCGCTGACCAGTTCCTCAAGGTTTTCTACCCGGGCCTGGCCTTTCTCGCCTTTTTCCGCTTCGTGATAAGCGATCAGGCCGGACTGTTCGATCACGGTCTGGGTCATCAGGTGCAGCGGCATTTCCAGGCACTTGGCGGCGAGGCTGTCGATCAACTCGACAAACCCACCCAAAGCCCCGGCAGCGCGGCCGGTCAGGCCTTTATTGGCGATCAGCAGGCGCATGGCCTCCCACATCGACACATCGCTGTGACGCGCATGCTCGCGGATCGCCTCGACGGTTTTCTCGCCGATGCCCCGTGCCGGTACGTTGATCACCCGCTCTAGCGCTGCATCGTTGCCGCGGCCTTCCAGCAAACGCAGGTAGGCCATGGCGTTCTTGATTTCCGCACGCTCGAAGAAGCGTTGGCCGCCATAGATGCGGTACGGGATGCGCTCGCGCAGCAAGGCTTCTTCCAACACCCGCGATTGGGCGTTGGAACGGTACAAAATAGCGATATCGCTGCGGGCCAGCCCGGTTTTCAGGGCGCTTTCAATGGTTTCGACCACATAGCGCGCTTCGTCGTGCTCGTTGAAGGCGGCGTAGAGGTTGATCGCCTCGCCTTCGCCGCCATCGGTCCACAACTCCTTGCCCAGGCGCCCGGTGTTATTGGCGATCAAGGCGTTGGCGGCCTTGAGGATCCCGGCGGTGGAGCGATAGTTCTGCTCCAGGCGAATAGTCTCGGCGTCGGGGAAGTCGTCGGAGTACTGGTAGATGTTCTCGATTTTCGCGCCGCGCCAGCCGTAGATCGACTGGTCGTCGTCGCCCACCACCATCAGGCTGTCGCCGCCCTTGGCCAGCAGGCGCAACCAGGCGTACTGCACGGCGTTGGTGTCCTGGAACTCGTCCACCAGGATGTGCCGGAAGCGCTTCTGGTAGTGCGCGAGCAAACCGGGGTTGTCACGCCACAGGTCGAGGGCGCGCAGCAGCAGTTCGGAGAAGTCGATGACGCCGGCTCGCTGGCAGGCCACTTCATAGGCTTCATAAATGCTGCGCATGGTGGCCAGGAACAGGTCGCCACTGGCCTGGATATGTTGCGGGCGCAGGCCTTCGTCTTTCTGGCCGTTGATAAACCACTGGGCCTGGCGGACCGGCCAGCGTTGTTCATCCAGGCCCAACTCGCGGATTACCCGCTTGACCAGGCGTTGCTGGTCATCGCTGTCGAGAATCTGGAAGGTCTGGGCCAGGCCCGCCTCCTGCCAGTGAGCCCGCAACAGGCGGTGCGCCAGGCCGTGGAAGGTGCCGACCCACATCCCGGCCGGGCTGATGCCCATCAACTGCTCGATGCGGTGGCGCATCTCGGCAGCGGCCTTGTTGGTGAAGGTCACCGACAGGATCGAATGCGGGGACGCGTTCTCGACCTGGATCAACCAGGCGATACGGTGCACCAGCACGCGGGTTTTACCGGAGCCAGCACCGGCCAGGACCAACTGACGGCCAACGGGGGCTGCTACGGCCTGGCGTTGGGCATCGTTGAGGGAGTTCAGCAAAAGGGAGAGATCATCGCGCATCGGCGCATTCTAGGGTGCCGGGGGAAGGGGGGCAAATCCCATTGCCGGGTGGTCGCTACAAAAAAACCGCCGGCGCTGTTCAATCGGTAAATATTCCAGCCACGGTGATGACTGGTAAGTCATCGTCTGTAGCCCGCGCCCTGTCTTGTTCAGCCCCTCTGGGTCCATGGTTTGCGGGGGTTTATTCGCGGATTTTTATGATCCAGAGCAGTTTGGTCTGCCCGTCTGCTTGTGTATGCTCCGTCGACGTTTCGGGCTCACCATTATAAGAACACTGCCTATGACCCTCAGCACTGACTTGCCCGGCCCTTCTGTCGCGCCGGAGCAGGTTATCCGCAAGCACTACGCCATGGAGATGGCGGTCGAGCGCACGCGTCTGTTGTACCAGGGGTCGTTGCTGCCCACGTTATTGATGCTGATTAACGGTCTGGTCTGCGCCTGGTTGCTCTGGAGCCCGCAGCGTTATGTGCTGGTCGGCAGTTGGCTGGTGTGGTTGCTGGCCCTGGTGGCGATGCGCGTGATCCAGGTGGCGGCCTTCGACAGCGCCTTGCCCAGCCGACAGGCTCAGCCGGTCTGGCGGCGGATGTTCATGCTCGGTTCGGCGGCCAGTGGCCTGACCCTGGCGAGTGCGGCCATTGCCCTGGTGCCGTTGGATAGCTTCGTGCAGCAGGCCTGGGTCTTTGGCCTGATTGGCGCGGCCACTTTATCGGCCAGCGTGGCCTACGCCGTGAGTTTGCCGGCGTTTTTGTCGTTTGCCTTGCCCTGCCTGGTGCCCACCATCCTCTATCTATTCTGCAGCGGCGAACCGCAACTGCAGGGGTGGAGTTACCTGGGCCTGATCCTGCTGGCATCCCTGAGCCTGGTGGCATGGCAGGTCAACCGCCTGATCCAGCGCGGTCTGCTGCGGCGCTTCCAGAACCAGGCCCTGATCGAGCACTTGCAACAGGCGCGTCAGCGTAGCGAGCAGTTGAATCAGGACCTGGTGCGCGAGGTCGAGCAGCGCCGCCAGATCGAGCAGGAACTGCGCGAGGCCCAGGTCGGCCTGCAACAGCGCGTCGAACAGCGCGGCCAGCAATTGGACGCCGCCAGCCTGGCCCTGAGCAAAAGCGAGGCGCGCCTGGCCATGGCGTTGCAGGCCAGTGAGCTGGGCTTGTGGGACTGGAACCTGCAAACCGATGAAGTCCACCACACCCAACTCAAGGAGTTGTTCGGCCTGGAGCCGGAATACGTCACGGCGATGCTGCGCGACCTCAAGCCACGCCTGCACCCGGACGACTTGCCGCTGCTCAAGTACGCGCTGGTGGAGCACTTGAAAGGGCGCAGCGAGGACTATCAGGTGGAGTACCGCGTACGCCATGGCGACGGGCGCTGGGTGTGGATCGAGGACCGTGGGCGCGCCGTAGAGCGCACGGCCAGCGGGCGCGTGACGCGCATGCTCGGTACCCGGCGCGATATCAGCGCCGGCAAGGCGGTGGAAGAGCAGTTACGGCTGGCGTCCACGGTGTTCGAGGCGGCCAGCGAAGGCATCGTGATCCTGGACCCGGAGTACGTGTTGATTGCGATCAACCAAGCCTTCAGCCGTGTCACCGGCTTTGATATCGACGACATGCTGGGGCGCAATGTCGTGGAGTTGCCGTGCAGCCGCGACGCTCGCCGGCACTTCCCGGTGATTCGCCAGGCCCTGTTGAACCACGGCAGTTGGCAGGGTGAACTGGTAGAGGCGCGCAAGAACGGCGAGCTGTACCCGCAATGGCTGCAATTGAGCGTGGTGCGCGATGTTCGGGGAAATGTCAGTCATATCGTGGGCTTCTTCGCCGATTTGTCCGCCCGCCGCGAGTCCGAGGAGCGCATGCGCTACCTCACCCATTACGACGAACTGACGGGCCTGGCCAACCGCTCGCTGTTCCGCGAGCGCCTTCGTGAGGCCCATCAACGGGTGCGTCAAGGCGGCCGCAGCCTGGCGTTGCTGCATATCAACCTGGACCGCTTCAAGCTGCTCAATGACAGCCTGGGCCACGAAATTGCCGACCAATTGCTGCAAAAAATGGCCCGGCGCCTGATCAATGCCTTGCCGGAAGCCGACACCATTGCGCGACTGTCTGGCGACGAATTCGCGGTGTTGTTCGACGCCTATGGCAGCCTGTCGAGCCTGGCGCGGGTGGCCACCCGACTGCTGGCCAAACTGCGGGTGCCGGTGGCGGTGGAGGGGCATGAGCTGGTGGTCAGCGCTTCAATCGGAGTCAGCCTGTTACCGGATAACGCGCGGGAAATTTCCGCATTGGTCAGCCAATCAAACATGGCCATGCAACACGCCAAGCACCTGGGCGGCAATAACTTCCAGTTCTACACCGACAGCTTGCAGGCCAGCACCCTTGAGCGTTTGCAGCTGGAAAACCAGTTGCGCAAAGCCATTGATGAGCGCCAGTTGAAGGTGTTCTACCAACCCAAGCTGTGCCTGGCCACCGGCAAGATGAACGCCGCCGAGGCGCTGGTGCGCTGGGACCATCCGCAGTGGGGCAGCGTGCCGCCGGGTGATTTTATCGGGCTGGCGGAAGAGACCGGGTTGATCGTGCCATTGGGCGAGTTTGTATTGCGCCAGGCCTGCTGGCAGGCCTGTGAATGGCAGCGTCAGGGCCTGGCGCCGATCCGCGTGTCGGTCAACCTGTCGGTGCACCAGTTGCGCCAGGGCAAGTTGGTCAGCCTGGTACGCCAGGTGCTGGACGAAACCGGGTTGGCCCCGCAGTACCTGGAGTTGGAGCTGACTGAAAGTCAGTTGCTCGACAGTGTCGAGCACATCATCGCCACCTTCCAGCAACTGCGCGATCTGGGGGTGAAGCTGGCCATCGACGACTTTGGCACCGGCTATTCGTCCCTCAGTTATCTCAAGCGCATCCCGGTGGATTACGTGAAGATCGACCAGACTTTTATCCGCGGCCTGGGCCAGGGGCGTGAAGACTTGGCGATTACCCGGGCCATCATTGCCATGGCCCATGGGTTGTCGCTCAAGGTGGTGGCCGAGGGTGTGGAAGATCAGCAGCAGCTGGATTTCCTGCGCGCTGAAAACTGCGATGAGGTGCAGGGCTATTTGATCAGCCGGCCGATCGAGGCCGAAGGACTGGCGGATTTGTTACGGAAAAATGCAGATTTTCCTGACGGCTAGCCAGGCGCCATCGGGTGCTACATCGCACTTGCCCGCTGATTCAGGGGGCAGTAGGGCGATTTAGTGATGCATCGAGCGGGCAAATCAGCAATTCTTGTAGTATAACTACAAGCTTGCTACATCCCTGGCGTCTGCCAATAACAAGAGTCCTGCCCTTTGAACCTGTTGCAACATATCGCCCAGTCGCGCCACCTGTTACGCAAATCGGAACTCAAGGTTGCCGATCACGTGCTGCTTGACCCTGCGGCCGTGATGCACAGTTCCATGGCTGACCTTGCCCACAGCGTAGGGATCAGCGAGCCGACCATCGTGCGCTTCTGCCGCGCCATCGGTTGCTCGGGGTTCCAGGACTTGAAGCTGAAACTGGCCCAGAGCCTGGCGGCCGGTGCCAGCTTCGGGCAGTTCGCGATTCATGAAGACGACTCCGTCGCCGACTACAGCCTGAAAATTTTCGACACCACCCTGCACACCCTGATGGAAGTGCGGGAGAAGCTCGACCCGATCGAGCTGCAAAAAGCCGTGACTGCCATGTCCCAGGCCCAGCGCGTGGAGTTCTATGGCTTTGGCGCGTCGGGTGCGGTGGCGGCGGATGCCCAGCACAAGTTCTTCCGTCTGCTGCTGACGGCGGCGGCCTACAGTGACCCGCATATGCAGGCGATGTCGGCGGTGACGTTGAAACCCACCGATGTGGCGATCTGTATTTCCCAGTCGGGCCGCTCCAAGGACTTGCTGATCACCGCCAACCTGGTGCGTGAAAGCGGCGCCTCACTGATCACCTTGTGCCCGAGCCAGACGCCATTGGCGGAGCTGTCCACGGTCAACCTGGCGATTGATGTGCACGAAGACACCGAGATCTACACCCCGCTGACCGCGCGGATTGCCCACCTGGTGGTGATCGACGTGCTGGCGATGGGCGTGGCCATGGCGCGTGGTCCGAGCCTGGTCAACCACCTCAAGAGCGTCAAGCGCAGCTTGCGCAGCCTGCGGCTGTCGCCCAAGTCCGTAAAAGCCCTCGACGACTGACCCAAGGTGGCACTCGGTCAACTGTGAGAGCAGGCAAGCCAGCTCCCACAGATTTGCTCGGTGTTGCACCGGCAAGATTCATCGTCCTGTAACCCGCGTGCCGCCAAACCGTCATCCCCCGCGCCCATCCTGAACTCCCCGTACTCGCATTGGGAGACTCGAAATGGCCCGGCACTACGAAGACAGCACCAGCACCGTCAAAACCCGTCGTCAGCAGGAAGACCAGCGCCGCATGGCGTTCCGTCGTGCAATTGAAGACCGTTGTGACCAGCGTCAACTGCTGCAGAGCATCAGCGACTATCCGGAGCTGCACTGGCAGGCGCCCGCGGCTGCCCAGCGAAGCGTTCAGCCAGCACGCTGATCTGCACCCGCTCGTTGCGGATAAAGCCCAGGAACGCATGGGCCACCGGTGACAGGCGCTTGGCCTTGGCCTGCACCAGGCACCAGCTGCGGTACAGCGGCAGCTCTTCCACCGGCAACTCCTTGAGCCCGCCGGTGGCCAGCTCCAGGTTCAGGGCGTGGCGCGTCAGCAGCGCCACGCCCAACCCCGCCACGACGCACTCGCGCTGTGCCTCGGCCGAGGCCACTTCCACCGTCTGGGTGAAGTGCACGCGCTTTTCCTTGAAGTACTCCTCGCAGGCCAGGCGCGTCCCGGAGCCCGGCTCGCGCAACAGCAAGGTGTAGGGTTCCAGATCCTGCAGGCGCAATGGGCCTTGCAGGCTCAGTGGGTGGTCCGGCGGGGCCACCGCGACAATCGGGTTGTTGAGAAAGGGCAAAAATTCCAGGCCCATGTCCTGCGGCACCATGGACATGATCACCAGGTCGTCACGGTTGTCCGACAGCCGGCGGATCACCTGGGCGCGGTTGACCACCGTGAGGTGCAACTGCACCTCGGGATGCTGGCGCTTGAAGGCCGCGAACAAGTGCGGCACGAAGTATTTGGCACTGGACTCCACCGCCAGCTTCAATTGCCCCTGCAGCGAGCCCTGCATGTCCGAGAGCTGCATATCAAGGTTTTCCAGGCGCCCGAAGATGTCCCGGCTGGCCCGCTGCAGGGCTTCGGCGGCTTCGGTCATGTAAAGCTTTTTGCCCACGTAGTCGAACAACGGCTGGCCGACCAGCTCTTCGAGCTGGCGAATCTGTAGGCTGACGGCGGGTTGTGTAAGGGACATTTCCTCGGCAGCGCGGCTGTAGGAGCGCAAATCGCAGACTTCATTGAAGATCTGCAATTGACGTAATGTCATACGCATCAGTGACTTACGCATAATTCAAAGCGGCTCGCAGGGGGCGGTGGGGTCAACTATAAGTCTTTACTTATACACAACCCAATAATTATTGATTTTTGTTAATCCCTAAGTGCGCATAGTGTGTGTCTGGCGACTGACCTGAAACATTTAGTCACGCGCCGACCTGGTCTAGCAGGTCGAAGAACGCAGCAATCGGCTCAAGGGAATTTCCAAGTGATAAAAAAGATCCTGATCGCCAACCGTGGTGAGATTGCCGTCCGCATTGTGCGGGCCTGTGCCGAAATGGGTATTCGTTCGGTGGCGGTCTATTCCGACGCTGACCGGCACGCCTTGCACGTCAAGCGCGCCGATGAGGCCCACAGCATTGGTGCCGAGCCCCTGGCCGGTTACCTGAACCCGCGCAAGCTGGTGAACCTGGCTGTGGAAACCGGCTGCGACGCGTTGCACCCTGGCTACGGCTTCCTCTCGGAAAACGCCGAACTGGCGGACATTTGCGCCGAACGTGGAATCAAATTCATTGGTCCATCGGCCGAAGTCATTCGCCGCATGGGCGACAAGACCGAAGCGCGCCGCAGCATGATCAAGGCCGGCGTGCCGGTGACGCCGGGCACCGAAGGCAACGTCGCCGACATCGCCGAGGCGCTGACCGAAGGTGACCGCATTGGTTACCCGGTGATGCTCAAGGCCACCTCCGGTGGTGGCGGTCGCGGCATTCGTCGCTGCAACAGCCGTGAAGAACTCGAACAAGCCTTCCCCCGCGTCATCTCCGAGGCCACCAAGGCCTTTGGTTCGGCGGAAGTGTTCCTGGAAAAATGCATCGTCAATCCCAAGCACATCGAGGCGCAGATCCTCGGCGACAGCTTTGGCAACGTGGTGCATCTGTTCGAACGTGATTGCTCGATCCAGCGCCGTAACCAGAAGCTCATCGAAATCGCCCCCAGCCCCCAACTGACCCCCGAACAGCGTGCCTACATCGGCGACCTGTCGGTGCGTGCGGCCAAGGCCGTGGGCTATGAGAACGCCGGCACCGTGGAGTTCCTGCTCGCCGAGGGCGAGGTGTACTT
Source organism: Pseudomonas sp. WS 5411 (assembly GCF_012985595.1). Classification (NCBI taxonomy): domain Bacteria; kingdom Pseudomonadati; phylum Pseudomonadota; class Gammaproteobacteria; order Pseudomonadales; family Pseudomonadaceae; genus Pseudomonas; species Pseudomonas sp. WS 5411. Next base: position 13,987 of record NZ_JAARMC010000007.1, on the reverse strand, counting down.
CATGGAGATGAACACCCGGGTGCAGGTGGAACACACCATCACCGAAGAAATTACCGGCATTGATATCGTTCGCGAGCAGATCCGCATCGCGTCCGGCCTGCCGCTGTCGGTAAAACAGGAAGATATCCAGCACCGTGGCTTTGCGTTGCAGTTCCGTATCAACGCCGAAGACCCGAAGAACAACTTCCTCCCAAGCTTCGGCAAGATCACCCGTTACTACGCCCCCGGCGGCCCCGGCGTGCGTACCGACACGGCAATCTACACCGGCTACACCATCCCACCGTTCTACGACTCCATGTGCCTGAAACTGGTGGTATGGGCGCTGACCTGGGAAGAAGCCATGGACCGCGGCCTGCGAGCCCTGGACGACATGCGCCTGCAAGGCGTGAAGACCACCGCCGCCTACTACCAGGAAATCCTGCGCAACCCGGAATTCCGCAGCGGCCAGTTCAACACCAGTTTTGTGGAAAGCCATCCTGAGCTGACCAACTACTCGATCAAGCGCAAACCCGAAGAGCTGGCCCTGGCCATCGCCGCCGCCATCGCCGCCCACGCAGGCCTGTGAGGAATATAACAATGAGCAAGAAGATCTTCGTTACCGACACCATCCTGCGCGACGCCCACCAATCGTTGCTGGCCACCCGCATGCGCACCGACGACATGCTGCCGATCTGCGACAAGCTCGACAAAGTCGGCTACTGGTCCCTGGAAGTCTGGGGCGGCGCGACCTTCGACGCTTGCGTACGCTTCTTGAAAGAAGACCCGTGGGAGCGCCTGCGCAAACTGCGCGCCGCGTTGCCCAACACGCGCCTGCAAATGCTGCTGCGTGGGCAGAACCTGCTGGGCTACCGCCATTACAGCGACGACGTGGTCAAAGCCTTCGTGGCAAAGGCAGCGGTAAATGGCATCGACGTGTTCCGTATCTTCGACGCCATGAACGACGTGCGTAACCTGCGCGTGGCCATCGAAGCGGTAAAAGCGGCCGGCAAACACGCCCAGGGCACCATCGCCTACACCACCAGCCCGGTGCACACCATCGAGGCGTTCGTGGCCCAGGCCAAGCAGTTGGAGTCCATGGGGTGCGACTCCATTGCGATCAAGGACATGGCCGGCCTGCTGACCCCGTATGCCACCGGCGAACTGGTCAAGGCGCTGAAGGCCGAGCAGAGCCTGCCGATCTTTATCCACTCCCATGACACCGCCGGTTTGGCCGCGATGTGCCAACTCAAGGCTATCGAAAACGGTGCCGACCATATCGACACCGCCATCTCCAGCTTCGCCTGGGGCACCAGCCACCCGGGTACCGAGTCGATGGTCGCCGCCCTCAAAGGTAGCGAGTTCGACACCGGCCTCGACCTGGAGCTGTTGCAGGAGATCGGTCTGTACTTCTATGCCGTGCGCAAGAAGTACCACCAGTTCGAAAGTGAATTCACCGCCGTCGACACCCGTGTGCAAGTCAACCAGGTGCCGGGCGGGATGATTTCCAACCTGGCCAACCAGCTCAAAGAGCAGGGCGCTCTCAACCGCATGAGCGAAGTGCTGGCAGAGATCCCACGGGTACGTGAAGACCTCGGCTTCCCGCCGCTGGTCACGCCAACCTCGCAAATCGTCGGCACCCAGGCGTTCTTCAACGTGCTGGCCGGCGAGCGCTACAAGACCATCACCAACGAAGTGAAGCTGTACCTGCAAGGCGGCTACGGCAAGGCGCCGGGTAAGGTGAACGAGAAGTTGCGTCGCCAGGCCATCGGCAGCGAAGACGTGATCGACGTGCGCCCAGCCGACCTGCTCAAGCCGGAAATGACCAAGCTGCGTGGCGAAATCGGCGCGTTGGCCAAGTCCGAAGAAGACGTGCTGACCTACGCGATGTTCCCGGACATCGGCCGCAAGTTCCTTGAAGAGCGCGACGCCGGCACCCTGGCCCCAGAAGTATTGCTGCCGATCCCGGAAGCCGGCGGCGTGGCCCGTGCCGGCGGTGAAGGTGTGCCGACCGAGTTCGTGATCGACGTGCACGGCGAAAGCTACCGCGTGGATATCACTGGTGTTGGCGTCAAGGCCGAAGGCAAGCGTCACTTCTACCTGTCCATCGACGGCATGCCGGAAGAAGTGGTGTTCGAACCGCTCAACGAATTCGTCGGCGGCGGCACCAGCAAGCGCAAGCAGGCCAGCGAGCCGGGCCATGTGAGCACGGCGATGCCGGGCAATATCGTGGATGTGCTGGTCAAGGAAGGCGACGTGGTCAAGGCCGGCCAGGCTGTGCTGATCACTGAAGCGATGAAGATGGAGACGGAAGTGCAGGCGGCCATCGCCGGCAAAGTCACCGCCGTTCACGTAGCCAAGGGCGACCGGGTCAACCCGGGTGAAATCCTGATCGAAATCGAAGGCTGATCCCCAGCCTTCGAGACTACCGCTTAATCCTCGGGGGGGCATGTGCCCCCTTTTTTTTGTCTGCAAACCGTGCGAAATCAGAACGTCAGGGTCCATTGGCCCATCACGGCCTGGTTGCTGCTGCGCGCGCCAAAATCGCCGGTGTAGGTCAGGCCCACGCTCTGGGTGGTCGATACGCCCAGCCCCAGCCCGGCTTGCAGGGCCATGCTATTGCGGTCCAGGGCAGTGCCCTCGATGGTGAAATCGCTGTTGAACACCGACCTGTCCACCCAGGCCGAGGACTGGCGCACGCGGTTGCCGACATCGCCATACAGGTGTTTCCAGCGGGCGCTGAAATGGGGTTTGAGGGGCATCTGGTTGTCCAGGGTATAGAGGCTGGTCATGCGCAGGCCGAAGGTGCTGCTCAGGTTCTGCTGGGTCTGCTCGCCGACACTCAGGGCGCTGAGGCCGCCTTTTTCCTTGAAGCGCTCGCGCTGGTAGCGCTGATAACCGATGCCCGCGAACGGTTCGACGGTAAAACTGCCGTGGTCCGCGCGATAGCCCATTTCGCTGAAAACCGTCTGGCTTTGCGCGGTGTACTTGCCCTTGAGTTGTTCGCGATGGTCGATGAAATCAAAATCCACGCTGCGCTTGTTCAACCCGGCGTGGTTGCTGTGGATCGCCCCCAGGCGCAAGGCCAGCGGCCCATCCTGGCGCACCGCGTAAGCCCCCAGGTGCCAGCTGTCGAGCGCGGCCTTGAAGCGTTTGGCGCTCAGGTCACTGGTCGTCTTGGCCCCCATCACACCCATGCGCCAGGCGGGGTCCACGGCCCAATCGGCGCCCAGCACCACGCCCTGGTTACGCTGTTGCAAATCGCCACCGCCGTGCTGGCCGTCCAGGCTGCCGGCGTTGCCCAGGCCCTGCAGCCAGACACGACCGTTGGCATCGCCGCTCACGTCGCTCATGGCCGCCAGCAAACTGCTCTGCAGTGGCTTCAGGCTGTTCTGGGTGGCGCTGCCCAGGTTGGCGTTCTGGCTGGCAGCCAGTTGCTCCAGCACCGCGCCGATTCTTCCAGGGGCCAGGTTGCCCATATAGCGGGCGTCATCTGCAATCAGATACTTTTCTCGCGCGCTCAGGTCGCCCGACTCCAGCAACGCATCCACCGCACGGTCCAGCACCTGGGCCACAGCCCGGCCATTGCCGGTGGTGGCGTAGTCAATGAAATAAAAAGGACTGGCCGGTTCAGGTTCGCTGGGCGGCGGCCCCATATCCCCGCGTGCAGCGGCCAATTGAATGCTCAACGCACTCAGCGCGAAAGTGATGACAAGGGCGAGTCGTTTGGATGTGCAGGGCATAGGTCCGAACCTCTGAGATGTGAGGCGGGAAATTTAGCGAGGCGCTGGAGGGATAACTGTCAGGGTAAGCGTTTGCGGTTTGCGGGAGAGATCTTCAGTGCCAGGTGAATAAAGGCGTAAGGGTTGTGGCCTGGAGGAAGGTGTATTTTATTGGATACACGCGCCTTGTTGATCGAGAGTGTGGAGCAGGGCCTGGCCGAGGGTACCCTGCAGGTCGGCGAAGCCGTGCGCCGGCTGCGCGTGGAGGTCACCGGCCTGCACCAGGGCCAGTTCGCCAGGATGTGCAGGATTTCCCTGCGCACCCTGGTGCATATCGAGCACGGCGAGGGCAATCAGACGCTCAAGTTGTTGAACGCGGTGTTCCGGCCGTTCGGCTTGCAGATGGGCGTGGTCAAGGTTCGGCGTCCGTTGAGCTGAACGTCAGCCCCGACATTCAGTCAGGGTTTTCGCCTGCCCATCGGCCGTCTGGTTAGCCTCCCCAAGCCAGGCCTCAAACCCGGCGCCGACCTTCGGCCATTCTCCATCGAGGATCGAGTACCACGCCGTGTCGCGGTTCTGCCCCTTGACCACCATATGCTGGCGGAACACCCCTTCAAAACTGAACCCCAGGCGCTCGGCTGCGTATTTGGAGCGGGCGTTGCCGTTGTTGCACTTCCATTCCAGGCGCCGGTAGCCCAGCTCAAACGCGTGCCGGGCCAGCAGATACACGGCCTCGGTGCTTTTCGGTGAGCGCTGCATTGGGGCGCCGAAGGTGACGTGGCCGATTTCGATGCGGCCCTGGGCCGGGACGATCGACATCAGGCTGAGGATGCCCTGCACGTCGCCGCTGGCGCGGTCGATCACGCTGAAAAAGTACGGATCGCTATTGGCCGCATGGTTGTTCAGCCACGCATCAAAAACGGCGCGCTCGGTAAACGGGCCGTAGGGCAAATAGTCCCACAGCTTGGGGTCGGCACCGGGGCCCTGGAGGGCTTGCCACAGGCTATCGGTGTGGCGGGCCGGGTCGAGCTTTTCCAGGCGGATAAAGCGCCCTTCGATCAGTTGGGCGGTGGGCGCCGGGGCGCCTTTCCAGTCTGCGAGTGAGGTCGACATGCTGTGCTCCTTATAGGCCTTTGCGAAACTGGATAAAGCCGGGACGTTCGGCGATGCGTTCGTATAACGCAATCGCAGTGGTATTGGTCTCATGGGTCAACCAGTGGACCTTGCAGCACCCCTCGGCCTTGGCGGTGGTGTAGACGAATTCGATCAATTTGCGACCAACTCCGGCACCGCGCTGGGCGGCGTCCACGAACAGGTCTTGCAAGTAACAGGAGCTTTCGATGCTCCAGTTGGAGCGGTGATAGATGAAGTTGACCATACCCACCGCCTTGCCGTCCTGCCAGGCCAGGGCCGAATGGGTCGGCTCGTTGCGGTCGAGCAGGCGTTGCCAGGTGCTGGTGCTGACGGCGTCCGGCAACTGCGTGTCGTAGAAGCGCAGGTAGGCCTGCCACAGTGGCAACCAGGCAGCGTGGTCGGCGGCTTGCACCCGGCGGATGTCGATCTGGCTCATAAGGGCTCCTTGGGAATGAATCGGGCGAGGGTTTGGTCACGCACGTCAAAGCTTGCGGCCAGCCCTTCGCGTACGCCGGCGATATCCGCCGCGCTGCGGTTCTGGCTGAGCTTGCGCTTGCCTTGCAGGCGCTGGATCGGCAGGGCGAACCCGACGATGGCCTTGAGCATGCCGTCGATGTAGTCCGCCGGGGCATCGCTGACTTTCCACGGTTGGGCGCGCCCGTTTTCGTGGCGGTCGGTCAGGGCGCTGACCAGTGTGAGCAGGCGCTCGGCATCGGTGAACACCTCGGCCTGGCCATAGGCGTGGACCGCCAGGTAATTCCAGGTGGGCACCACTTTGCCGTGTTCGGCCTTGGCCGGATAAAACCCTGGGCTGACATAGGCCTCGGCACCGGCAAAAATCACCAGGGCCTCGCTGCCGTTCTGCAGGTCTTGCCACTGGCGATTGGCCTTGGCCAGATGGCCGTAGAGGGTGCCATTGGGTCCTTCATCGGGGTTGAGCAGCAGCGGCAAATGGCTGGCCTGCAGGCCGTGCTCGCCAAAGGTCACCAACTGCGCCAGGCGCGTGTGCCGGATCAGTTGCTGCAGTTCGGGCAAATCGTCGAGGGCAAAGGCGCGAGGCGTGTACATAAATATTTTCCTTGGCGAATGCCTGCATCCTAGGCAGGCTAATGGTCTGTTGTAAGAGCCATCTAAGGCCAATTTCATAGGTCCAATATGTCGCCCATGTCATTCAACCCTGCGGGTATTGAACTGGATCGCCGTCAGGGCCTGACACGCCAGCTGTACGAGGCCCTGCGCCAGCGGGTGCTGGACGGGCGGCTGGCCAGTGGGACCCGGCTGCCAGCCAGCCGGGATCTGGCGGCGGCGTTGTCGATTTCCCGCAACAGTGTGGTGCGGGCCTACGATCAGTTGTATGCCGAAGGCTTTATCGAAGGCCGCGTGGGCGATGGGACCTATGTGGCGCAATTGCCCACCACCGACCCGGGCACAAAAAAATTATCCACAAAAGTGTCCACAGGGTTATCAACAGGCTTATCCCCAGCCTTATCCACAAAACCCGCAAATATAACTGGGAATTTATCCAGTGAAGTTATCCACAGTCCCGCTCTGGGTCGTCTGGAAAACAACCATTTACCGCTGCCACCCAGTGGCCCTCTACGGGCTTTTCGTGTCGGTGTACCGGCCTTCGATCTGTTCCCGTTTGACGTCTGGGCCAAGCTGAATGCGGCTTTTTGGCGCAAGCCTGACCTGCAACAACTGTGTTACGGCAACCCGGCCGGGGATGAGCGATTGCGTGGGCTGATCGCGGCTTACTTGCGCAGCTCGCGAGGCATGCAATGCACCGCTGAGCAAATTGTGATCACCAGCGGCGCGCAACAGGCAATCAGCCTTTGTGCACAGCTACTGGTGGGCCCTGGGGATAGCGTGGCAATTGAAAATCCCGGCTACCGGGCGGCAGGGCATGCGTTTGCCAATGCCGGGGCAAAACTCCAGGGCGTGGAGGTGGACGCAGAGGGCATCGACTGCACGGCATTGAACGCGCTCAACGACTGCCGCCTGGCCTATGTCACGCCTTCCCACCAGTACCCGACGGGGGTGGTCATGAGCCTGGCCCGGCGCCTGGAGTTGCTGGCCTGGGCCGAGCGCACGGGCGGCTGGATCATCGAGGATGACTACGACGGTGAGTACCGTTACAGCGGCGCGCCCCTGGCACCGCTGGCGGCCCTGGATCGCAGTGATCGGGTGCTCTATGTGGGGACTTTCGGCAAAGTCGCATTCCCGGCGTTGCGCCTGGGTTATCTGGTGCTGCCGCCGGGCTTGGTGAGCGCCTTCACCCAGCGGCGCGCCGTGGACGTGCGGCATTCGGAGGTCAGCACCCAGGCGGTGATGGCCGAGTTCATGGCAGCGGGGCACTTCCAGCGGCACATCCGGCGCATGCGCCGCGCCGCCTTGAGTCGTCGCAATGTCTTGCTGGCCGGTTGGCCCGACGACGTGCCTGGCGTGGGTAGCCTGCCCGGTGTCGCGGCAGGCTTGCACCTCACAGTACGGGTGGAAAGCCTGGCCCGTGAGGCGCAGTTAGTCGCCCAGGCCCTGGCAGCGGATGTAGAAATCAACGCCCTGAGCAGCTATTGGCTGCCCGACACCCACTCGGCACCGGCCCAGCGCGCCGGCCTGGTGCTGGGGTTTGCCGCCGTGCCCGAAGCGGCTATCGCCCAGGCCCTGGCGCGGCTGCGCAAGGCCTGGCGGGTGGGATGATCTGGGCGCGCGATCGCTTTCGGTGAGGTGGCGCCGGGGCCGGAGAGGGTGCTCCCCGGCCATGATTGCTCAGGTCCCGGACTTGATCTTGGTCCAGGCGCGGGTCCTGGCGCGTTCGGCGTCACGGGCCAGCGGCTTGAGGGTGTAGAGCGTGGCCATCGCCGCCTCGGTCGGGTACAGGTTAGGGTTGTTGCGGATTGCCGGATCCACCAGCCCGGTCGCGTCCTTGTTCGGGTTGGGATAGCCGACAAAGTCGCTGATAGGCGCAATGACCTGGGGTTGCAGCAGGTAATTGATAAAGGTGTAGGCGTCTTGCGGGTTTTTCGCGCCCTTGGGAATGGCCAGCATATCGAACCAGATCGGCGCGCCCTCTTTGGGCAGGCGCATGTCGACAATCACCCCGTTCTTGGCTTCCCTGGCGCGGTTGGCCGCCTGGGAGAAACTGCCGGAGTAGCCGACGGCCACGCAAATGTCACCGTTGGCGATATCGGCCATGTACTTGGAGGAGTGGAAGTAGGTGATGGAGGGGCGGATCTTCATCAGCAACGCTTCGGCTTTTACATAGTCCTTGGGGTTGCTGCTGTTGGGGTCCAGGCCCAGGTGCTGCAAGGCCAGGGGCAGGATTTCCGATGGCGAATCCAGCAGCGCGACCCCGCATTGCTTGAGCTTGCTGATGTTCTCGGGCTTGAAGATCAAGTCCCAGCTGTCCACCGGCGCGTCGGCCCCCAGCACGGCCTTGACCTTGTCCGGATTAAAGCCAATCAGGATGGTGCCGTACATATAGGGCACGGCGAATTTATTGCCCGGGTCGTTGGCTTCAATCAACTGCATCAGCTTGGGATCGAGGTGGTTCCAGTTCGGCAACTGGCTGCGGTCCAGGGGTTGGAACACCCCGGCCTCGACCTGCTTGGCCAGGAACACGTTGGACGGCACTACCACGTCGTAGCCGGAGTTGCCGGTCAGCAGCTTGGCCTCCAGGGCCTCGTTGGTGTCGAAGATGTCGTAGATCAGTTTGATCGCCGGGTTATGGGCCTTGAAGTCGTCTAGGGCCTTGGGGGTGATGTAGTCGAACCAGTTATAGACCCGCAGGGTTTTTTCTTCGGCGTGGGCGGCGGTGCTCAGCACGGCGGCACAGAGCACAAGCGACTTGAGCATGTTCATTGGGCAGCCCCCTCAAAACCTTCGAGAACGTTGACGGCATTGATGCCGATTTCTTCCACCGCATAGCCGCCTTCCATCACAAACAGCGTCGGCTTGCCCAGGCGAGCGATACGCGCACCCATGGCCAGGTAGTCCGGGCTGTCGAGCTTGAACTGCGAGATGGGGTCGTCCTTGAATGTGTCGACGCCCAGGGACACGACGATGATGTCCGCGCCATAGCCTTCGATTGCCTGGCAGGCCTGCTCCAGTGCGGCGCTCCAGGTGTCCCAGGCGGAACCGGCCGGCAGTGGGTAGTTGAAGTTGAAGCCTTCACCGGCACCGTCGCCCAGCTCATCGGCGTAGCCGAGGAAAAACGGAAACTCTGCCTCCGGATGCCCGTGGATCGAAGTGAACAGCACGTCACTGCGCTCATAGAAAATCGACTGGGTGCCGTTGCCGTGGTGGTAATCGACATCGAGGATCGCGACCTTTTTGTGGCCCTGATCGAGAAAGGCCTGGGCGGCGATGGCGGCGTTGTTGAGGTAGCAATAACCGCCCATCAAGTCACTGGCGGCATGATGCCCCGGCGGGCGGCACAGGGCGAAGGCACTGTGGGCACCGTTTTGGATCGCGTGTTGTGCGGTCAGCGCGACCTGCGCTGCGCTGTAGGCGGCTTGCCAGGTGCCGGCGGTGATCGGCGCACCGCCATCGAAGCTGTAATAGCCCAGTTGACCATGCAGGCTGGTGGGCAATACGCGGCGCAGGGTGCGGGCGGGCCAGGTGTAGGGCAGCAGGTCACCGTCCTGGCCGAAGGCCGTCCAGCGTTGCCATGCCCCTTTGAAAAACTCCAGGTAGTCGCGGCTGTGAATACGTTGCAGCGGCGCCAGGCCAAAGTCCTGCGGCGCTTGCACCGGGCCCAGTTCACGGTCCTTGACCCGTTGCAGCACATGGTCGGCGCGCGAAGGCATTTCGAAGCAGGGCATCAACTGGCCGTCCATCAATTCGCAACGGCCATGGTGCAGGTGGTGATCGTCCGAGTAGATCGTCAGCATTTTTATTGTTCTCCGCAGGCAGGTTGGGATGCCTTGCAGTGTTGCGGTGTACGCAGGTTTGGAGAACGGCAGGAGCGGCCAAAAGGGGATAAATATGGCCAAATTGTCTGTCCGAAATTCGCCCCTACATGGGGCGTCATGCTCGAAATTGACTCGGCGCTACACCGCTCCAGCGTACAAAGGCGTGCCGGAAGCTCGCGGTCTCACTGAAACCCAACTGCTCGGCGATGCGGTAGATCGGCCACTGGTCTTGCGCCAACAGTTGCTTGGCGCGCTCAAAGCGCAGTTCGTCCAGCAGTTCCTGGTAGCTGCAGCCCAGGTCATGCAGGTGCCGGCGCAGGGTGCGGGGTGAACAGTTCATCTGCTGGGCCAGGCCATCCAGCCCGGGGGCGGCGTGCAGTTGCGCCGCGAGCAACTGGCGCACCCGCCCCAGCCAGGCCTCGCGCCCGGTGAATTCGGTGTTCTGTTTGCGGCAGCGCTCGGCCATCGCCCGATGGGTCACCGTGTCGGCCAGGGGCAACGGTTGGGCGAGCCAGCGTTGGTCAAAGGCGAACGCATTGGCAGTGGCCTGGAATTGCAGCGGGCAGTCGAAACACTCGGCGTAGCGCGCCTGATAATCCGGCGCGGCATGCTCAAAGCGCGCACCCAGCAGCGGCAGCGGGTGGCCGAGCAAGTCGTCGCAGATTACCTTCAGCGATCCCAGGCACAGCTCCACATTGAAGGCGGTCAGTGCCGGGCTTTCGCGGTAATCGCTGGCGGTGAACCAGATACGCTCACCGTCTTGCTCCAGGCTCAGCTCGAACAGTGTTCCCAACAGCGCCGGATAACGTAGGGCCAGGCGCAAAGCGTCACCGAAAGTGGCACTGGTGAGCAGCGCATAGCCGAGCATGCCGTAGGCCGATACGTGCATCCGTCGCCCCACGATCAGCCCGATATCACGCTGCAAGGCCACGGCATTGGCGCACACCTGCATTTCCTGGTGCGTGGCGATGCGTGTGTCGGCGCGGCTCAAGTCCGCCGCACAGATGCCACTGCCGGCCAGCAGCGCTTCGGCGGGCAAGCCTTCGGCCTTGAAGGTGCTGAGCACCAGGGAAACGGCATTGAGGGTGGTGAGGTGGGAGTGCAGCATGGGAACTTCCAGCCAGGGGATGGCTGGAAGTGGAGCAAGTTATATGCCGCTCAGCTCAGTTCGCCGCACAGGTCCAGTTCGACCAGGCGCCGTACTGCGTCGTTGGGCAGCCCGGCGCCGAGCAGGGCTTGCAGCTTGCCGAACACAGCTTCGCGGGTCATGCCGCCACCGGACAACACGCCGACCCCACGCAAGCGGCTGCCCGCTTCATACACGTCCAGTTCCACGCCACCTTCATGGCATTGGGTGATTGCGACCACCACCACGTCCCGATCCAGCGCGCGCTGCAGGCTGGCGAGGAACGCCGGGTTATCGCTGGGCCCGGTGCCGCTGCCAAAGCATTCGAGCACCAGCGCCTGGATGCCGCTGGCGACCAGGGCGTCCAGTTGCCCGGCATCAATGCCCGGCACCAGCGGCAACACACCGACATTGGCCAGGGCCTTGGGCTGGCGGTAGTCCAGGGCGGCGGGCAGGGCCTGGGCCTTGGCCACGCCACCGTTGCGCTGCAGTGCAGCAAAGGGATGGCGGCCAAAACTGCGGATTTTCGCGCAGCGGGTCGGCGCCATCAGTGCGCCGTGGAAGTACAGGTGCACACCGGGCGCGAGGCCTTCGCCCAACGCTGCCAGGGCGCCGCTGACGTTTTCCCAGGCATCGCTGTCAGGCACGCCGGCCGGCAGCATTGAACCGGTGAACACCACGGGCGACGGTAGGCCCAGCAGTTGGAAACTCATGGCTGCCGCGCTGTAGGCCAGGGTGTCGGTGCCATGCAAAATCAGCACGCCATCGCAGCCCTCGTCGACAGCCTCGACCACGGCGCTGCGCAGGCGCTGCCAGTAGGCGGGCGTCATATTGGCGCTGTCGATCAGCGGCGACATTTCCCGAAAGCGCCAGGCTGGCGCTGGCAGGTGGGCAAGCTGTTCGCGCATGCGCGCTTCAAAGCCCGAAGCGGGCGCCAGGCCGTTGGCGCTGGCCTGCATGCCGATGGTGCCGCCGGTGTAGAGCACCATGATGGTGTTAGCTTTGGACATCGAAGAATCTCCTGAACGAAAAACGCCGCCGGGCCCAGAGCATGCCCAAGGCCGGGCGGCGTGTCATCTATCTAGGCTCAGCGTTGCACTTGGGCGTTCAGTTCAGCAGTCGCTTGAACCGTTGGCTCCGGCTGCACCGGGTTGGCCGGCCAGGCCTTGCGGTCCAGGTCCAGGTCAGGGAACTGGCTGGAATCGAACACCGGGGTCTTGATGCCCGCCGCGCGCTGGCTGTCGTAGTCGTTGAGGATGCGCATGGCGATCTTGAACAGGAACGCCAGGGCGAACAGGTTGACGAACGCCAGCATGGTCATGGTGATGTCGGCGAAGGCGAACACGGTGCTCAGGTTCTCGATCGAACCCCAGAAGATCAGCACCAGCACCAGCGCGCGATAACCGATCAGCACCTTGCGGTTGTTGCCCACCAAAAAGCGCAGGTTGCTCTCGCCCAGGTAGTAGTTGTACATGATCGAGGTGAACACGAACAACGCCAGGGCCACCGAGATAAACATCCGGCCCCAGTCACCGACCACCGCCGCCAGGGAGTTCTGGGTCAGGGCAATGCCGTCGCCTTCAAAGCCTGGGGTGTAGAAGCCCGAGAGCAGGATCAGCAGGGCGGTGCAGGTGCAGATGATGAAGGTGTCGAGGAACACGCTGAACGCTTGCACCACACCTTGGGCGACCGGGTGTTCCACCGAGGCCACGGCTGCCACGTTGGGCGCGCTGCCCAGGCCCGCTTCGTTGGCAAACACGCCGCGCTTCACACCCATGATGATCGCGCTGCCCACCAGGCCGCCGAAGGCCTGGTCCAGGCCAAAGGCGCTCTTGACGATGGTCGCGAGCATGGCCGGTACCTGGTCGAATTGCAGCACGATCACGTAGACCGTCACGGCGATATAGACCAGGGTCTTGACTGGTACCAGCAGGTCGGCAATCGAGGCAATGCGCTTGATCCCGCCGATAAACACCAGGCCCAGCAACACCGCCAGCGCCAGGCCGGTGTAGGTGGTGTCGAAGCCAAAGGCGTTGTTCAGCGAGTGGGTCACGGCATGGGCTTGCAGGCCATTGAAGGCGAACCCGAAGGTCACCAGCAGCAGAAACGCCATGACCATCCCCAGCCAGCGTTTTTGCAGGCCGTGCTGGATGTAATAGGCCGGGCCGCCACGGTAGGTGCCTTCGGCGTCGGTACGTTTGTAGAGCTGGCCCAGGGAGCACTCGATAAAGCTCGAGGACATGCCTACCAGCGCGGTGACCCACATCCAGAACACTGCGCCCGGGCCGCCCAGGGTCACGGCAATGCCGACTCCGGCGATGTTACCGGCACCCACCCGCCCGGCCAGGCTGAGCATCAGCGCCTGGAACGAACTGAGTTGGCCGGCACTGCTTTTCAGGCTGTCGCGAAACACCGCGAACATATGAAAGAAGTGACGAAACTGAACGAAACGCGAGCGGATCGTGAAGTAACCACCGAGCCCGACAATGAGCACGATCAGTACTTTTCCTGAGAGGAAGTCGTTGATGACTTCTAGCATGGAGTATTCCTCGCTGTTTTCTGTAAAGGCAAAAGCCGGACGGCTCGACTCCACACCATTTCGCAGACAGCACGATAGGTGGGGCGAGGGCTCGTCCCGGTTCCATGTCGCGGGTTGTTATTAGTTCGGCGTTCGCATGCGGCTGACGATCGTGCATGCGAAGAGGGGCGGCACTATACCTAGGTGTGCGCCAGCCGTCTGCAAGCAGCGCAATTGAGCGAGGAATGGTCGAGTGTCACACTGACCTAATGTGGGAGCTGTTGAGCTTTGGTGAGGCTGCGATGGGCATGAGTTTCTACATAACTCTTTTCTCTGGTGCTTCTTGGGTTTGTGTACATATCCGTTGCTGCGGTCACGGCCACTTAGGGTTCCGCCCTTACGGCGGGTCACTTTTGGAAAAGAGCCCCAAAAGTAACCAAAAGGGCTCTTGCCCCACCACTCGGCACCTCGCCTAGGCTCGGTGTGCCCGTCATCCGACATTGATTTGGGGGGCCGCCGCGATGGGCCATCCATGGCCCAGCGCGGCTAACCCGGCGTCCTGCCGGGTTACCCCCCAAATCAATATCGGATGACGGCCAGC
>NZ_JAARMC010000069.1:0-520 GCF_012985595.1 Pseudomonas sp. WS 5411 | reverse complement strand
CCCACGGAGCCTCGCCTAGGCTCGGTGTGCCCGTCATCCGACATTGATTTGGGGGGCCGCCGCGATGGGCCATCCATGGCCCAGCGCGGCTAACCCGGCGTCCTGCCGGGTTACCCCCCAAATCAATATCGGATGACGGCCAGCGTGGTTTAACGGGGCGCCTGAGATCAAAATCACAAGCAAAGCGAGGCGGCCTGACAGCCGACCTGATCGTCGAGGCGTGCGCGGTCCCCCTGTGGGAGCTGGCTTGCCTGCGATGGCGGCAGGTCAGCCAATAGATTTATCGACTGATACACCGTCATCGCGGGCAAGCCCGCTCCCACAGGGGAAGGCAGCTTCGCGCTCTGGCTTTGCTGTTGCTCTGCTTTTGATCTGGCTTTTGATCTTGATCTTAGGCGCCCCGTTAAACCACGATGGCCGCAGGCAGGTATTGCGCAGTGGGCACCCCGGCATGGATGCCGGGGTAGCCGCGACACGGCCATGGATGGCCGATCGCGGCGGGCCCACGGAGCAATGCCTG